>NZ_JADARC010000038.1:0-11595 GCF_016464245.1 Marinobacter sp. bablab_jr003 | reverse complement strand
GTTTCTCAGGGCGTCCAGTCTGGCCTGGGTGAACGGTTGGCCACTGGCGTCGGCTTTGTAGCGGCCGGGATAATCGTAATGCTGATAATCTTCCCGGTGGCTCGGGCTTCCTGCACTGTGTTCGTGCATCAGGGCATAGGCCGGGTTCTTGAAGGTGTAGTCCTTCATCGCCACGGAGGACGCACGCACCCGCTCTTCATAGGCAAAGCTGAACACGCAGGCTTGTTGGGTGCTGCCGCCGGCTCTAGTGTTGCAGGTCACCGGGTCCAGTTTCGGGGCATCGCCGTGGTGGTCGGCAATGATTAACGCCGATTGTTCCTCGCCATCCACGCTGCCGTGCTGGTAGCGGTAGTGCCAGCCCTCTTCGGCGGCCAGGCGTTCCAAGAATTGCAGGTCGCTTTCCCGGTGCTGAACGCAGTATTCCCGTTCGGCCGGCGGGCGCTTCAGATCAAACACCGAATCCGCTATGCCCCGCTCTTCCAGCAAGGTTCGCACAATGGCGTCGGTGCTCTGGGCCTGGAAAATGCGGCTGTTGTGCATCAGGCCCAGACGCCATAACGGCGGCTGGATGACCACTTCATAGCGGGTGCGACGGTGGCCGGTGTTGCCACGAACAAACTCGTTCACCACACCGGTGAAGCGGCGCAGGGGCTGGCCATTCTGCCAAACCACCAGGTCTACCGGTTGTTCCAGAATGTCAGCCGCCGCTACATCGGGATCAGTACTGGCCAGCTCTAACCGGCCATGAAACAAAGAAGACAGCTGTTCGGTTAGCGCGAAGCCAACTACCGAAAAGTGATCAGAGGGGAATTCGCCTACACGGGCGGTGAACTGCAATCCGCTTGCCTGGGGCATAACTTCGGTCCCTGAAGTTTAAATGGTTATAACAGACTCATCCTGAGCAGCGCCGATTATAACCACCCGGCACGGCATTACAAACAACCCGGTCACAAACCGGCTTGGTCAATCAGTCACTGTGCAGCAACAAGGCATAGCGGGTACTGCGTCCGCCCCCGGCTAACTGAAAAATACAACCTTTCTCCACTAAGTCCGTCAAATCCCGCGTAGCCGTCGCCTTGCTGACCTTAGCCAGAGACTGGTACTTCCGGGCGTTGATGCCTTCCCCAAATTCCTCGCCGGCAGAATCAAGCAACCGAGGAGCGCAGAGCACCCTCATCCCACGTGAAACGCGGCCAGTCTTGTTCTTGTCAGGTATACATGAGCCGAAAAAACCTGCCTATTCGGGTCAGACCCGCAGTACATTTCGTCATGCCAAATGTATCGGGGGTCTGACCCCCAGCCAGAGGCATTGGTAAGGTTTCAGGGTAATCGTGCCGCTGAGGTCTTCGATGGGCTGGTCGGAGAGCAGGTCTGTCCATTGGTCTGTGCTGATCAGGTTGATGTCGCTGAGGGCCACTTGTTGCACTTCGGCGCTGATGTTGTGGATGCAGAAGATGGATTGCTCCCGGCGCAGGCTCTGGCGCCAGAACCCGAACAGTTGCAGGCCCAGGTGCAGGGTGAACTGGGTGGCGTTGGGGTGGAAGGCGGGCTGGGCCCGGCGGATGGCAATCAGGCGTTTGAGTTCCCGGTACACCTTGCTGTGATGGCTGAGGGGATCAGCCAGCGTTGCCTCCAGCCTTTCCAGCTGCCACTGGCTACGGTTGATGGAACGCAGCCGGCCGGTATGTTCCACACGGTCGAGGTCGTTGCCGGTGGCCAGCAGGCTGTGAATATAGAAAGCCGGAATACCTTCCAGCGCCAGCATGATGGTGTGGGCACACAGAAAGCGCTGCAGCTGCCAGTCGTCTGCTCCACCCTCGGCCGTGCCTTTCAGGGCATCCCACAGGGCAATGTTCATTTCATAGGGCTGATCCCGGCCATCGGCCGTGCGCCGGTAAGACACCTTGCCCCCGAAAGACTCCAGGGTATTGATCAGCCGCTGCTTCTCGTCTTCGTCCAGCAGCCCGTCGGTGGGGCGCATCCCTATGCCGTCATGGGAGGCGATAAAGTTCAGGTAGGTGGTGCCCATCTGCGCCGGCGGCATGCCCATCAGCCAGGTTTTCAAATGGCGGCAATTACCGGTCACCAGGGTGTTGATCAGCAGTGGCGGCAGTGAAAAGTTATAGATGGCATGGGCTTCGTTGGCGTTGCCGAAGTAGGTCAGGTTCTCCCGATTGGGCACGTTGGTTTCGGTGATCACCACGGCATCTGCGGTGTGATGCTCAATCAGCAGCCGCAGAATCTTGATCAGCTCGTGGGTCTGCTGCAGATGAATACAGGGCGTACCCGGCTCTTTCCAGAGGAAGGCCACCGCATCCAGCCGGAAAATCTTCACACCCCGCTCCAGGTAATAACGAATGATACCGGCGAATTCGATCAGCACCTCCGGGTTGGCGAAATTCAGGTCCACCTGGTCTTCGCTGAAGGTACACCACACATAGCGCTCGCCGTCCTCGGTCTGCACCGGATTCAGCAGGGGCGAGGTGCGGGGCCGAACCACCTGGCTCAGGTCATCTTTGGGATTGGCTTCAACAAAGTAATCCTTGCCCGGCCCCACCCGCTTGCGAAAGTTCTCGAACCAGCGGCTGCGGGCCGACATGTGGTTGATCACCAGGTCCGCCATCAGTTTGTAATCCCGGGCGATGGCTTCGATATCTTCCCAGCTGCCGTGGGATTCGTTCACCGCCAGGTAATCCATCACCGCAAAGCCATCGTCTGAGCTGTAGGGGAAGAACGGCAGAATGTGCACGGCCGTCACCGACTCCCGCAGGCAGTCGTCCAGAAACCGCTTCAGGGTCACCAGCGGTTTTTCATCCGGGCGCTGTACCGTGTCGGCGTAAGTGATCAGCACCACATCCGCCTGGCTCCAGTTGTTCTGTTGCGCGGGCGGCGGCTCGGCCTCCGGGTCCAGGCCCATGGCATCCAGCAACTGATCCGACAGAAACTCGCAATCCAGCGCCGGATAAACTACCTCCAACATGGTCACCAGACGGCTTTCGAGTGACTGGCTCATGGCCGGAACTCCTCGTTGTCCAGCTCCACCGCCTCCAGCAGCTGCTCACGAATATCGGGAATAGCACTGGTCACCCGATTCCAGCTGGGAATAAACGGCGTATCCATGGGGTTATCCAGGAAGTATGCCCCGGCGCGCATCACGTTCTGGGCAAACAGTTCCACCGCCTTTTCTTCTTTGTGGCGGTCAAAACTCAGTCCATTGATCATGGCGTCGTTCTGGTAGGTTTCGACAAAATCCAGGGCGATGCGGAAATAGCTCGCTTTGAGGGTACGGAATTTCTCGTTGGAGAAGATCTCGCCATTGGTGGCCAGCTTGCGGAACAGTGCCTTGGCGATGTCCATGCTCATCTTCGACAGGCCCCGGCTGGCATCTTCCGGCGACAATTCCTGGTGCTTGTGGTCATACACATCCGCCACATCCACCTGGCACAAGCGGTTGGTGGCGTAGTTGCGCTTCATTTCCGACAACACGCCGATTTCCAGGCCCCAGTCGCTGGGGATGCGCAGGTCATTGATCACATCGGTGCGGAAGGAGAACTCACCCGCCAGCGGGTAGCGGTAGCTGTCCAGGTAATCCAGGAAATCGTTAGGCCCGCAGACCTTCTTCAGGGCGCGGATCAGCGGTGTCACCAGCAGCCGGCTGACCCGGCCATTCATCTTGCTGTCCGCCACCCGGGCGTAATAGCCCTTGCAGAACATGTAGTTGAAGCCCGGGTTGGCAACTGGGTAGATCAGCCGCGCGAGCAGATCCCGGGAATAGGTCAGAATGTCGCAATCGTGCAGCGCGACAGACTCGCTCACGCCGGACGCCAGCACATAGCCGAAGCAGTACCACACATTCCGGCCCTTGCCCATTTCTGTCGGCGCCAGATTTTGCTCCCGCAGTTTCAGGTCCAGCGCCCGCAGCCTCGGGCCGTCGTTCCACAACACCTTGAACGGTTGCGGCAGGTCCGAAAAGTATTCCAAGGCATGTCGGTACTGGTCCTCACTGGCGCGATCCAGGCCGATCACCACCTCGTCCAGGTAAGGCACACGGGTGAGCTCTTGCACAATGTTCTGCAGCGCCGGGCCTTCGAGTTCCGAATACAGGGATGGCAGCACCAGCGACATAGGCCGGGCTTTGCGAAAGCGCATCAGGTCGGCCTCTATGTCTTCCACCGGGCGGCGCACAAGGTTATGCAGGGTGGTAACAATGCCGTTCTGGTAAAAGTCGCCCATGGCGGCTCTCCTTTACTGATAACCGTACTCCAGAAGCAGGTTGAGTACGCAGGCGTTCCAGCCCTCGGGGCCGGGTCTGAGGGAGCGCATGGCGTGCCGGGGGGACGAAAACTGAAGCTGTTCACTGTTCGCCCCGCTTATCACCACCGGAATATCGGCCTCTTCCAGCATGCGCTGGTCGTTCGGGCTGTCGCCCAGGGCGATGGTGATCACCGGCTCATTGCCGAAACACTCCTGGTAACGACTCAGCAAAAAACGGGCCCCCTCTGCCTTATCGAAGGTTCCCATGACATGCCAGAAGCGCCCGCCCTGCACCAGTCGCAACCCCGCAAGCCCAAGCGCGGCGCGGAATTGCGCCAGTTCGGCGTCGGTTCCATCCCACAGCAAAGGCTCGGTAGCCAGGCGCTGTTTTGCCCGGGCTGCCTCACCTTCTTTCAGCCCCGTCAGCTGCGCCAGCTCCCGCGCCGACAGGTCAGAAAAGCCCCGGAATCGTGCACCGCCCTCCCGCTGCACCAAAAGCGTGCGTATCAGCTCGTTATGGGGAACACCCACATGCACCACCTCCTCCTGCGGGTTGTTCAGACATCCCGCCGGAATCACCACCGCCGCCCCGTTCTCGGCAATAAACGGCGCCCGCAGGCCCATCGCCCGCTGCAACTCCCGCATCTCCACCGCTGTCTTGCTGGAATTCAGCACCAGCGGAATCCCGTTAGCCGCCAGCCGCTCCATCGCCGGCAATGCCGCCCGCCAGCTATAGCTGTGGTGGTCCAGCAAAGTGCCATCCAGATCGGTAAAAACCACCAGCCGTGGTTGCATTCGCCACCTCCACTCTGCACTCTGAGGGGGTCTGACCCCCGATACATTTCATGGCACCAAATGTACTGGGGGTCTGACCCCGTTTCAGAGACCGATTCAAAAACCAGGCCAATCCATGACCAACGAAACCTTCAAAGTTGAACACCGCTACCTGGACCTGCCGGACAGCTTCTACAGCCGGGTGAAGCCCACGCCGCTTTCGCAGCCAAAGATGGTGTGCTTTAACCACAAGCTTGCGGCGCAGCTGGGGTTTCATGTTCAGGATGAGAGCGACTGGGCACAAGTAGGCGCCGGGGCGGAATTGCTGGAAGGGATGGACCCGGTGGCGATGAAATACACCGGCCACCAGTTCGGCATGTACAACCCGGAGCTGGGGGATGGCAGGGGGTTATTGCTGTGGGAAACCGTGGCGCCAGATGGCACCCGGTGGGACTGGCACCTGAAAGGCGCGGGCACTACGCCCTATTCGCGGTTTGGCGACGGCCGGGCGGTGTTGCGCTCCACCATTCGGGAATACCTGTGTTCGGAAGCCATGCACGGGCTGGGCATTCCAACCACCCGGGCGCTGTTTATGATCAGCGCCAAAGACCCGGTCCGGCGTGAATCCATCGAAACCGCCGCCGCCCTGATGCGCGTCGCCAAAAGCCATATCCGCTTTGGCCACTTCGAATTCGCCGCTTACCATGACGGCCCGGAGGCCGTGAAAACCCTTCTGGAGCACGTGATTTCGCTGCACTTCCCGCACCTGATCGAGCTGCCGGAGCCGCAACGCCACGCCCGCTGGTTTACCGAGGTAGTGGAACGCACCGCCCGGCTGATTGCAGACTGGCAGGCGGTCGGCTTCTGCCACGGAGTGATGAACAGCGATAACATGTCCATCATCGGCGACACCTTCGACTACGGCCCCTACGCCTTCCTGGACGACTTCGACGCAGGCTTCGTCTGCAACCATTCCGACCACGAAGGCCGCTACGCCTACAACCGCCAGCCCCAGATCGGCTTCACCAACTGCCATTACCTGGCCAACGCCCTGCTGCCGATCATGGAAGAAGACACCGTGCGCGAATGCCTCGGCAGCTATGAAACCGCCTACAACCAGCGCTTCAAGCACAACATGCAGGCCAAGCTCGGGCTGGAAGAAACCGACGACGCAGACATGGCCCTGATCATGGACACTTTCAGCATGCTGCACGAACACCGGGTAGACTACACCCACTTCTTCCGCGGCATCTCCAACCTGCACCGCCACGGCAACGCCCCGGTGCGGGACCTGTTTGCAGACAGAAGCGTGGCAGACGAATGGCTGGAACGCTATGAAGCCCGCCTGCAAAAAGAAACCCGGGCCCACGACGAACGGGAATACGCCATGCGCCAGGTAAACCCCAAATACATCCTGCGCAACTACCTGGCCCAGCAAGTCATCATGGAAGCCCAGAACGGCGACTACGCTCCCATGAAAGAGCTACTCAAAGTGCTGGAAACCCCCTTCGACGAACAACCCGAACACGAACACTACGCCGCCCTCCCCCCAGACTGGGGCAAACACCTGAACATCAGCTGCTCATCGTAAGGTGTCAAAGCCACTCGCGCAGGGGTCAGACCCGATCGCGCAGGGGTCAGACCCGCTCGCGTCTTTGGGCCTTAGGGCCGCGAGAGGGTCTGACCCCGTTGCCTAAGCCCACTCCCAAATCAGCCCTTAACCGGAGCCAACGCATCCAATCTCCGACCATGCCGCATAATATAAAGCACCAACAAAATAGCCGGCACCCCCATCACCCCAGCCACCAGGAAGAACTGCGCATACCCGAAATCCGCCACCACAATCCCTGAAAACCCACCAAGAAACTTCCCGGGCAACGTCATCAACGAACTGAACAACGCATACTGGGTAGCGGTAAACGAAGCACTGGTCATACTGGAAAGCCAGGCAATCAGCGCCACGTTAGCAATCCCACCACTCAGGTTATCGGCACTCACCACCAGGGCCAGCAACTTGATATCCGGCGGGTACTGGGCCAGCACCACAAACAGCAGGTTGGTGGCAGCGGTCATGATGGCCCCGGCCAGCAGAATCCGGCGCACGCCGTATCGCACCACCAGCACCCCGCCCACCATCGAGCCGAGAATGGTCATAAAGAAGCCGAACACCTTGGTCACATCGGCCACCTGGGTTTTGCTGAACCCCATAAAATCCAGATAGAAAGGGTTGGCCATCACACCCATGGCAATGTCTGAAATGCGGTACACGGCCACCAGCACCAGAATCACAATGGCGAGCTCTTTATAGCGGCGGAAGAAGTCCACAAAGGGCCCGGCCACGGCGGCGTAGAACCAGCCCGCCAGCTTCGCCAGTCGGGGCGGAAGGTGCCCACGGCGTGCAGCCTCTTCCTGAACTTTCTCAGCAATGTCTTCGGCCGCAGCAAAGTGGTTCACCTCAGGCTCCCGGGCCACCAGCACCGTCAGCACGCCCACACCCACCAGCGCCGCCATCACCTGGTAAGACACCTGCCAGGACCAGAACTCCGCCAGGTACAAAGCCCCGGCACCAGCCACCAGCAGGGCCAACCGGTACCCGAAAATATAGGTCGCCGCCAGCGCCGCCTGCAGCCGCTCTTCCGCGATTTCAATACGGTAGGCATCAATGGCCACATCCTGCGTGGCCGAGGAGAAGGCCACCAGCAACCCGCACAAAGCCAGGGTTTCCGGGGCAGAAAGGGGGTCCACCGCTGCCATCAGATACAGGCCCGTGGCAATGCCCGCCTGGGCCAGCAGAATCCAGCTCCGGCGCTTGCCGAACAGCCGGTTCAGCACCGGCAGCTTCAGCCGGTCCACCACCGGGGCCCAGAACACTTTGATGGAATAGGTAATGCCCAGCCAGCTGAAAAAGCCGATGGTCGCGGTTTCCACCCCCACATCCGCCAGCCGCGCATTCAGAGTGGAAAACACCAGCAAAAACGGCAACCCGGCCGAAAACCCGAGAAACAGCATGGCAATCACCTGCCAGCGGGTGTAGGTGTACAGGGCGTCTTTCAGCAGGGCAAGGCGGGTGCCGGGTACGATAGTGAAATCTCCGGATCAGTCGCGGAAGTTATTGAATTGCAGCGGGATATCCAGTTCCGCTTCGCGCAGCATGGCAATGGCTTCCTGCAGGTCGTCCCGCTTCTTCCCGGTTACCCGCACCTTGTCACCCTGGATGCTGGCCTGCACCTTCATCTTCTGGTCTTTGATCATCTTCACGATCTTCTTCGCCATATCGGTTTCGATACCCTGCTTCAGGGCAAAGTGCTGCTTCACCAGCTTGCCGGCCTTGCTCTCGCCGTCTTCCGCCAGGGCCCGGGCGTCGATATTGCGTTTGGCGAAAGCCATCCGCAGCAAATCAATCAGCTGCTCCAGCTGGAATTCCTGCTCGGCGCTCACGGTAATCCGCTTGTCTTCCAGCTCGATGTTCGCGTCTACATTCTTGAAGTCCCAACGGTTGCCCAGATCACGCTTGGCCTGGTCCACCGCGTTGGTTACTTCGTGCATTTCAATTTCGGAAACAATGTCAAAAGAAGGCATGGTCGTCATTCTCCAAAGGCAACACAGAGGTATACTGTGGCGACATGATTAACAGCGGCTGCGCCGGAACCGCCAAAGCATACCAAGAGCCAAGGCGAACCGCACCCGACAATGGACTGGTAAGAAGTAGATAAACAATGCCAAACCTGGACCTTCCCATCCTCGTAGTAGACGACGCCAAATTCAGCAGTATGGTGGTTGGCCGCACCTTGCGAAATGCCGGTTACCGCGACATACGCATCGCCAACAACGCCCCGGCGGCCCTGAAACTGATGGAAGAACGCCCGGTGAGCGTCCTGATTGCAGACTGGCTGATGCCTGAGATGGACGGCCTGGAACTCACAGACCAGGTGCGCCAGCTGGACGAACAGACCAACCACTACACCTACGTGATCCTGCTGACAGCCAGGGAAAGCGTGGAAGCCCTGTTGGTAGCCTTCGACCGGGGCGTGGATGACTTCATCTACAAGTCCGACATGACCAAGCAGCTGATTCCCCGCATCTTCGCTGCAGACCGCATGGCAGACCGCCAGAACACCCTGCTGCGGGCCAACGCCTTACTGGTGGAGAATAACCGGGAGCTGGAATCCAGCAACATCATCGACCTCGAAACCGGCCTGTGCAACGCCAAGTACGCCCGCCAGCGCCTGCAGAAAATCCTGCGCCATGCCGAATCCCGTGGCGGCGCCAGTGCCTATGTGATGTGCGGCATCCGTAACTGGCAAGACCTGAAGCGCAAACACCCGCCCAGCGTCATGAGCGAACTGGCCATCGGCATCGCCCGCCGCCTGAACAGCCTGATCCGCCCCATCGACGCCCTGTGCCGCATTGGTGACAACCAGTTCGTGATCGTGTCTTACTTCCCCAACAGCGACCACTGCACACCCACCGCCTTCCGGCGCATCTTCGACGGCATCAACCACAAAGCCCTGAAAACCACCGCCGGTTACATTTCCGTAGAAGCCGGCATGGCCCTTTGCCGCGCCAGCGCTGAAGAAGGCACGCCGTCTGTACAGGATATGGAAAAAGCCTCGATACAAGGCCTTATAGATGCCTACGAAACCCGTCGCTTCGTGGAAATCACACCGGAAATACGGGAAGGCGTATAAGAACTACACACCGTAACACTGCGACACAGATCACAAACAGACAGAGAGAACGGAAGGCCTTAATCTGACAGCGTGGAATGAAGCAGTATCCACCCATGGCGGAGGAGCCGTGCAGTACCTCCGCCGCCGTATGGGTACTCTCCCACAGGATTAACGAATTTTTCAGGCACTTTCGTTCTTTCCGAAGTATTTTCAAGCCAGCTCATATGAGCTGGCTTTTTTATTACTTAGAGCTTACGCCCCTTCCCAGCCGCAATCCGCAGCCGCAGCGCATTCAGCTTGATAAAGCCTTCCGCATCCTTCTGATCGTACGCACCCTGGTCTTCTTCAAAGGTGGCGATCTTCTCGTCGAACAGAGAGTCTTCAGACTTCCGGCCAACAACGTCTACGTTACCCTTGTACAGCTTCAGGCGAACGGTACCGTTCACGTATTCCTGGGTCTGGTCGATCAGCGCCTGCAGGGCTTCACGCTCCGGGGACCACCAGTAGCCGTTGTAGATCACCTCGGCATAGCGCGGCATCAGGCTGTCTTTCAGGTGGGCCACTTCGCGGTCCAGGGTGATGGACTCGATGGCGCGGTGAGCGCGCAGCATGATGGTGCCGCCCGGTGTTTCATAGCAGCCGCGGGACTTCATGCCCACGTAGCGGTTCTCAACGATGTCCAGACGACCGATACCGTTCTCGCCGGCCAGCTTGTTCAGGGTTTCCAGAACCACGTGCGGCTTCATTTCCTGACCATCAACGGCAACAATGTCGCCCTTCCTGTAAGTCAGCTCAACGTAAGTCGGCTTCTCGGGAGCGGCCTCCGGAGACACACTCCAGCGCCACATCTCTTCCTCGGCTTCGGACCAGGGATCTTCCAGGTTCATGCCTTCGTAGGAAATGTGCAGCAGGTTGGCGTCCATGGAGTACGGGCTCTTGCCCTTCTTCATTTCCACCGGAATGTTGCGCTCTTCGCAGTACTGCAGCAGCTTCTCGCGGGAGTTCAGATCCCACTCACGCCAGGGAGCAATCACCTTCACACCTGGCTTCAGCGCGTAGGCGCCCAGCTCGAAACGCACCTGGTCGTTACCCTTACCGGTCGCACCGTGGGAAATCGCATCGGCGCCGGTTTCATTGGCAATGTCGATCAGACGCTTGGCAATCAGCGGGCGGGCAATGGAGGTACCCAGCAGGTACTCGCCCTCGTAGATGGTATTGGCGCGGAACATCGGGAACACGTAATCGCGCACAAACTCTTCGCGCAGGTCCTCGATGTAGATTTCCTTAACGCCCAGCGCCTCCGCCTTGGCACGCGCCGGCTCAACTTCCTCGCCCTGGCCGATGTCGGCGGTGAAGGTCACCACCTCGCAGCCGTAGGTGTCTTGCAACCACCGAACAATAACGGAAGTATCCAGGCCACCGGAATAGGCCAGCACCACCTTTTTAATATCAGACATGCTTTGCTCCAGACTGAACAGAATGGATGTATTGAATAGAAGCGCCATATTGTACGGGATGGCCGGGGGAATGGCTATTCGACAGAAGGCTGCGGAGGGGGAAGACTGAAGACTTTTTTGCCACAGAATCCACGGAAGGACACGGAAAAATAAAAGACTTAAAGCCTTTTTTGCCACGAAATCCACGAAAAAACACGAACAAAGATTACTAACTAGAACCTAAAACGTCTTCGTCTTTAATTTCGTGTTCTTTAGTGGATTTCGTGGCAAATCACTTTTCTTTTTCTTTTTTCCGTGTTCTTCCGAGATGGGATGGTCTCCTCCCCACTCCAAATCGGCGTCGCAATGCGCCAGGATAGAGGTTGCAGACACTATCCAAGAGTTAAGGAGGAGACCATGCATCAGAATACCGTGATCGGCATCGACCTGGCAAAAACCTC
>NZ_JADARC010000037.1:0-257461 GCF_016464245.1 Marinobacter sp. bablab_jr003 | reverse complement strand
GTTTCTCAGGGCGTCCAGTCTGGCCTGGGTGAACGGTTGGCCACTGGCGTCGGCTTTGTAGCGGCCGGGATAATCGTAATGCTGATAATCTTCCCGGTGGCTCGGGCTTCCTGCACTGTGTTCGTGCATCAGGGCATAGGCGGGGTTTTTGAAGGTGTAGTCCTTCAACGCCACGGAGGACGCACGCACCCGCTCTTCGTAGGCAAAGCTGAATACGCAGGCTTGCTGGGTGCTGCCTCCGGCTCTGGTGTTGCAGGTCACGGGTTCCAGTTTCGGGGCATCGCCGTGGTGGTCAGCAAGAATCAGTGCTGGTTGTTCTTCACCATCCACGCTGCCGTGCTGGTAGCGGTAGTGCCAGCCTTCTTCGGCGGCCAGTCGTTCCAGGAACTGCAGGTCGGTTTCCCGGTGCTGGACACAGTATTCCCGTTCTTCGGGTGGGCGTTTGAAGTCGAAGATGGAATCAACAATGCCCCGCTCTTCCAGCAAGGTTCGCACAATGGCGTCGGTGGTCTGGGTCTGGAAGATGCGGCTGTTGTGCATCAGAGCCAAACGCCATAACGGCGGCTGGATGACCACTTCATAGCGGGTGCGACGGTGGCCGGTGTTGCCACGAACAAACTCATTCACCACGCCGGTGAAACGGCGCAACGGTTGCCCATCCTGCCAAACCACCAGGTCTACCGGTTGTTCCAGAATGTCGGCAGCGGCCACGTCTGGGTCAGTACTGGCCAGCTCTAACCGGCCATGAAACAAGGAAGACAGCTGTTCGGTCAGCGCGAAGCCAACTACCGAAAAGTGATCAGAGGGGAATTCGCCTACACGGGCGGTGAACTGCAATCCGCTTGCCTGGGGCATAACTTCGGTCCCTGAAGTTTAGATGGTTATAACTCACTCGTCCTGAGCAGCGCCGATTATAACCACCCGTCCCGCGATTACAAACCGCCGGGGATTGCCCGCGTGCAGTTCGTCACAGCGGGTCAGACCCCCAATACATTTCACCATGGCAAATGTATCGGGGGTCTGACCCCGCAGTGGTTACGGGTTAACGTTCAGGAGGCGGTTTGGCGAACCGTTGAGGTCTTGCAGCTGGTTGGTACTGGCTTGAGCTTTCAGGGCCTGGTCAACCTGCTCCGGGCTCAGGCTCGGGTTCTGGCCCAGCATTAAGGCAACTGCGCCGGCCACGTGGGGTGATGCCATGGAAGTACCGCTGATGGTGTTGGTGTCGGTATCACCGGTGTACCAGGCTGCGGTGATGTCCGTGCCCGGTGCCATGATATCTACACAGCTTCCATGGTTTGAAAAGCTGCTTCTGCGGTCGCGGTTGTCGGTTGCACCTACGGTTACCGCTTCCGGCACTCTGTTCGGCGATCCGCTGCAGGCATCTGCGTTACTATTGCCAGCGGCTACCACCACCGGTATTCCCCGGGCAACTACCGCCTGAACCGCCTCATCCAGAGTCTGGGAGCTGCCACCGCCCAGCGACATGTTCGCTACGGCCGGTTTCTCGGCGTTCTCGGCCATCCAGTCCAGCGCCTCTATAATCGCACTGGTGGCACCGGATCCGTTACAGCCCAGCACCCTCAGGCCGATAATATTGCTCTCCTTGGCGACGCCAAACTCCTCCCCGGCAGCCGTGGAGGCCACATGGGTACCATGGCCGTTACAGTCTTCTGCCGAGTAGGTGGAAATGCTCTCTTCACTTTCAAACGGCAGCAAACCGCCAAGCAGAAGGTTAAGAAGGTCACCTACAATGGGCAGCCCCGGAGACAGTCCGGCAAGGCCGCTGTCATCGTGAAAGTTCATCCCGCTGGCGCGCCCTTCAAAATCCGCGTGGGTGCTGAGAACACCCGTATCCAGCACGTAAACGTTTACGCCCTGCCCGGCAAGTTCAGGATAGGTAAACTGGCTGTCCAGCGGCAGCGTGGCCTGGTCTACCCTGTCCAGCCCCCAGGTGGCATTCTGCTGAATGAGCGTACCGCTGGCCGTCATCCAGCTATCCGGCTCTACTCGCTCAACCCCGGGCAGGGACTCCAGCATCCGAGCCTGGCTGTCCGTAAGCTGAACCGTCGCGCCAGACATCACGTTTTCGTACAAATAAAGAACCTTTCCGCCACCAACGGCATTCAGCAGTTGTTCAATACCGGCAAGCAGCGGGCCACCCACATCCAGAATCGATGACAGGGACGAATCCACCGTCACAATGTACCGCTGGGGAATCGTGCGGTTATCAGCCTGCTCCTCAACGGGCTCCTGCGCGCCTCCGTTCAGTAAGCCGGACAACAAACCCGCATCCGCAGTCAACGGGGCGACGGCCAGCAACGCAGACGCGAGCGCGGCTTTGTGGAAATGGTTTTTGGTGGTCATACAGTCTCCTCAGTTTCTTGTTGTGAAAAGCGGGTCAGACCCCCGGTACATTTCGAGCGGTGAAATGTATCGGGGGTCTGACCCCGCCGGGGGTTAAAGGTTGGCGGCGGGGACTACCGGAAGCACCAGGCTGGAGGGTGTTTCCGGGCCGGTGTGCAGGGTCATCACGCCGAGGGCGGATTTGAGGGTGGTGATCAGTGGCGGTATGCCCTGAGCCATGTTGCTGGTGTTCACTGACACTCTCAGGCTGGAGCCCGGTGGTATGTAGGCACTGCTCGGGAAGATTTCTACGGAAACCTTGCGAATCTCGCCGGGGTCGTGCTGCTGAACATCTTCCTGGCTGTAGGTGTGCCAGGGCTGGATCATTTCGCCGTTTACGAAACGGGAGCGGCTTTCATCGACGGTGCTCATGCTGGCTGTCAGCAAGCCATTGGTGATGGGGCTGGTGGAGCCGTCCGGGTGCACGGTGTCCAGCCGCACGGAAAGCTGCATATCAAAAGCGGTGGTAGAAACCCACAAGTCGGCCTGCATGGGGCCATTCAGGTATAGCCCGTCTTCCCCTGCCGGCAGTTCGAACTTTATGGCCTCTGCTTCTGCATAGCTGTTGTCCTCAGCGCAGGGAATCGGCATAAGGCCGACAAAGCCTGCCGTCCACTGGTTCAGGCTGAACGAACACAGCCCGTTAAGCGGGTACTGGATGGTACTTTGTTCACCCACGGCTTCCGGAGCTTCCTGCACAAGGCTGCCCATGGCCGGAAAGGTGTCCTCAGACGGGGCCAGGTAGAATCGCTCGGCCCGCATATCCGGATGTGGCCAATGGCTGGTGGTTTCATAACGCTCCAGGCCCAGCACGTATTGGGTCACATCCGGCTGGCTCGCCACAGCGGTATCCAGCCCCATTACGTATTCATCGAACCACTGCAGCCGCAGGGTGTCGAGATCTGGCACGCCATCCTTCGGCAAACCGTTGTCCGGAACTCCCGCGGCCTGAATGTGATTCCAGGGGCCAATCAGCAGCTTGGTGTCCACCCGGCCGCTAAGCTGCTCAAACCACAGGGGCTCGCTGCGCTGGAACAGGTCGAACAGGCCGCCAACAATAAATGTGGGTACATTCACCTTGTCGGCATTTTCCAGCGGCGAACGAATTGCCCAGAAGTCATCGTCATAGGCGGTTTTCGGCTCCCCCAGCAGTGCCTTCAGAATAGTGGGCAACTGGAAGTCCAGGGCAGCTCCTAACAACCGCTCCGGCAGAGCCTTGAAGAATGCGAACGGATCCGTTGGAGCCATCTCGAGGGGCACTGCACCCAGGCCTGTTACCAGCCCCATCCACATGGGAATGAAGGTGGCATTCACGTTGCCACCGGTGAACACAATGTCCCGGTAACCGTCGCCGATGGGCACAATCGGAAACGCTGCCTTTACCGCCGGGTGATTCTGCTGGGCGGTCAGAATAGCGGTGATGCCCAGATAGGAAATCCCCTCAACGCCAATCCGGGGCTGGGCCCAGGGCTGCTGCACAATCCAGTCCACTACTTCGCCGTAATCCTGCTGCTCACGCTCCCCGAAGGCTTCCCAGTTACCACCCGAGTTGCCGGTACCACGAACATCCACCACTACGTGGGCATAACCCCGGCTCACCAGAAACTCATTTGCCCCGCCAACCGCAGTCGCAAAGCTACCCAGAGACGTGTTGTACGAGGTCTGGGTTAACACCACCGGAAACGGCCCTGTTGCAGCTTCATCAGCACTGCTGCCCGGCAAGGTCACCTTCGCAAACAGCTGGGTACCGTCAGACATAGTGATCACCTGGTTGGGCAAGGCCACCATATGGCTGAACTCCGGCGCCCTTTCGTATGGCTGCCATTGGCGCGACTCACTGGTGGCCACCTGAACCTGGCCAGCCTCCTGTTGCCGGGTTCCCAGCGTCATCATTTGCTGAACTGCGCGGGGCTGCTCAACCTCCCCGGGCTGTTCCTTCATGGGAGCTTCCGGAGAGGTCTCGGCAATGGGTGCAGGGCTTTCGGATGAATCGCCGCCACAACCGGCCAGGGACAGGCCAAGGGCACCCAGCATTGCTAACCGAAATCGTATTTTGTTGTTACGGGCCATGACGGGCTCCTTATTGTCATTCCAGGCCGGGGTCTGACCCCGATTTTTGATTAATATAGTATGACTACCTATATTTTTACCTTGACTCTAATGACAACAAGGACTGCCACTACCGCCATTTGATGCAATCGACACTAAAGTATTATTCAGGCATGGAATATGTCATTCGATAATACATAACAAAGGCGGAATCATGACATCAGTCGCCAATTCAGAACCATCCGGGCAGGCACAGGCAGGTTTTCTTCGTGATGTAATCGATACCGAAGGGCTGGCACTGGTGTATCAGCCCAAGTTCTCCGTGGCGACCGGAGCGGCCTGCGGTGTAGAGGTGCTGGCCCGATGGCCCGGCCCGCGCAGCGCAAAACTCTGGCAACAGCCAGACCACTTTATTCGATGCGCAGAACAGCAGGGGCTTGCGCCGAAGCTGGACTGCCATGTGCTTTCGAAGGCCTTGGGGCAGATCAGCCAATGGCCGGCATGGTTGCGGCTCAACCTGGAGCCGGTATCGGTAAACGTGTCCGCCAGCAGCGTGGGGAACGAAGGTTTTCTGCGCTCGGTTAAGCGCATTCTGTCGTCTACCCTGCACCCGCGCATTATGTTCGAGCTCACCGAAACCGCCCCGCTGGATAATACCGAGCAGGCCATAAAGGCCTTCAAAGACCTTGCCCGTTACGGTGTTGAGGTGTCGCTGGATGATTTTGGCCAGGGCCACAACCAGCCCTCAAGAATGGAGCTGTTTCAGGCCAGGGAACTGAAAATAGACAAGAAAGACACCGCCGGAATCGACAGTCATGCCGGCCGCCGACATGTGCAGGAGTTGATCGGGCTGGCGCGCAAGGCAGGGTTAAGCGTTACCGCAGAAGGCGTGGAATGCCGTGAGCAATGGCAACTGCTCCAGGCTCTCGGTTGTGACTATGCCCAGGGATTCTGGTTATCGCCGCCCCTGCCATCCGCTGCAACCGTTGAGTTCTTGCAACAGCACTCTTCGGAAGTGCTGAAGCCCGGCGTCAGCTCTCCACTTTATGACCCGCGCCAGTTGTGGTCCGGGTTGGCGATGCGTCAGCACTACGGCTAGCCAGCTGCTCGGCGCTGAATTCGCTCAGCTCCAGGGTGCACTCAGCAAGGCGCGATACGTCAGCACGAAGTTCTTTGGGCATCACGCCGGCTGTCTGCCCGGTTTTACGCCGCAGGCTGTCACCCACCACCAGGCGTATTTCCATACCGGCCCGGGCCATACCTTTTATGGTTTCCAGATACTGCTGATCGTAGACTGTGGCCACGTTATGTCTCCAGACAAATTCATTGACCGAAACTATCAGGCCGGATGCGACAACTTATTGACCATCGTCACATAGTCATCAAAGTATTGCACAGGAACCAGCCATTCCTTCTTTTTCGGTTTATCGCTTAGACTATTGGATTCCAACAGCCCCGACAACAGTATATATCCGTACTCTTTATAAAATTGCCGCACAGACACAGCATTGGCCCTGTCTGCCACGGATTGCCAGTCTGCATAAACGGCATACTCTTCGCCCTCCAGCGTAAAGCTCACCATCTGCGGTGAGTCTGTACCGAAGGATTCATTCAGGAACACCACGTCTTCCGGCGCGGCTTCCGTGTCCGGCAAGCCGTACAGGAACCATTCAATATTCGCGATTTGCTGTTCTTCATCACGCTGAATACCGAGCGACCCGTCCAGAATTATTGCCATGCCTACCCCTCGTCGCTTTCGCGCTGTTGAATCACTGCCAGATAGTCGTCCATTTCCTGGTGACTGGCGAATATCGACAGGTCCGGAATCATTTTTACAATCTCGAAGACTTTTTCCACGCGGGGGCTCATCTCCGTTACCAGTAGCTGGCCCTCCCGCGCCTTCATCTGCTTGAGCACCTTGAACACCACCCTCAAGCCGGCAGAACTGATAAAGGTTACCCCGGCCATGTTCAGGCCCACATAGGAAATCTGCGGGTGCACCATGTCTGCCAGTGCGGCTTCAAGCTCAGGTGCGGTATCGCTGTCTATTGACCCTGTCAGCATCAGGGCCAGCGCTTCGTCGCTTTCCTGGGCCACCTTGATGTTTAGCGGCATAACGAATGTTCCTTGTAGTTACTGCCAAGTTCCTTTCGGATAGTCAGGGTATTCACGCCCCGATGGTACGTGTGCTTTAGATCATCACTGAGTTCCGACATCAGATACAACCCCATACCGCCTTCCGGGCGCACGGCCGGCTGCCTGTAGCCCACAGGTAATGGCCGGGTTGGATCAAAAAAAGGGCCCGAGTATTCCACCACCAGCTCCAGGTGGTCTTCGGCAGGATTGAGGGTGATGGCCCAGGTGAGGTCCGGGTTATCAGGAAGCACATGGGCCCGGAGGTTGGCGTAGATTTCGTCTATGATTACCTGGCAATCATGTACAACGCCAGCACCCACGTTATGCCTCTCAAACTCACCCGCCATGTTTACCAGCACATAACTGACGGGGTCTGCCGGATGAACGTTGAGTCTCATACCTAAAAGCCGTGATGGTTGATGGTCATTATCGTTATGTCATCTGACTGCTCGGCGCCCTCTGTAAATTCAGACAACTGCCCGCGCATATGGGCCAGAAAGCTGTCGCCCGAACCATCGGCCCTGTGGCCGAGGTTGAGCAACCGGTCTTCACCGAACTCTGAACCGTCCTTGTTGAAGGCCTCGGTTACACCATCCGAGTATAGTACAAGACTGCTGCCGTCCGGGATGTCCAGCGGTGCGGCGGTGAATGGCACATCGTCATAAAGGCCCAGCGGGGCACTCACTTCCCCTCGCCACAACAGCGGCAGACGGCCCCGAAATCGTTGAAGCGGTGCAGTATGGCCGGCACTCAGCATGTCCGCCTTACCCGAAGCCAGGTCCACCAGGACCAGCACCAGCGTTACAAACATGCAGGCATCATTGCCCCGGCACAGCTCCCGGTTAAGGCCCTCGGCAATATCCCGGAGGTTACCATCTTTACTACGGGCCAGAAAATTCAACAGGCTCACCGTTCTGGCCATAAACAGGGCCGCCGGCACACCCTTGTCGGACACATCCCCTACCGCCGCCAGCAACCGACCCTGGGGCAAGGCAATCAACTCATAGAAATCGCCGCCTACCGCCTTTGCAGGGCTGAGCCAGGCTTCAATGTTCCAGGCCCGAAACTGCTGCAGGTAAGAACCCGAACCCGGCACCATCGACATCTGGATATTCCTCGCCACATCCAGTTCACCCTCCAGCTTCTGCCGTGCCCGGCGCTCAGTATCGGCGGCATCAGACAGTCTGGTCATCAAACGGCGATTGATCAGACTGGTTTTGATAACCGAACCAATCACACTCAGGTATTCGATACTGGATTTCTTCACATACTGGTGGCGGGACTCCACCGTAAGAAGTCCCAACAAAGGGCCACGGGCGGCATCGCTATAGAGCGGCACCACCAGCACCGGCCTGGGCGGCCCGCTATGGCGGATACGGGCATACAGCTCATCCTGGGGAATGACATACTTAGGCTCCCGGCTGCGGAAGACACCTTCAAACCAGTCAACCGGCACCTGCAGGGTGCTGGCGCCACTCTCTCCGGGCTGCGGCCCCGCTGTTCCGGCCACAGGCACCAGAAGGTTCTCATCCGGCTCTACCTGCCAGATATTCAGGGCACCAAGGCCATAGTGTGCCTGGATGCGACGAGCCACCTCCTGAAGGCCAGGGGCATAATCGTCGGCACGCACATTCACAATCTCGACACCGATTTCGCGAACGAAGCGCTCGTGGGCAGACGAAGCCTCCAACGCCAGCTTCCACTGCTCCCGCTCAATCCCCAGCCCCAACAAAGACACCACCGATGAGAACTGCTGGATGACCGCACTATCCGGTTTTCGGGGCGCCGGGCTGAACAGGGTGATCACCGCCTGCAGGTTTCCGTGCTGATCCTGCACCGGCTCAGACCACGCTGCGTCTACGTTGAGCTCCTGACAAAGCTGACTGTAGCCCTGCCACTGGTGGTCGCCAGAGATGGATTCCGTGGTCACCCTTGCGCGGGTATGGGCGGCCGAACCAATGGAGGTAGCACCGAAACGAGCCGGCACAGACGGTATCTGGGTACAGAACTCTTTGGCAAAACCGGAATTACCCTGGGAAACCAGAACGTCACGCTGCTCGTCGTAAAGGGAAACAATGCAGCGGGTACCGGGAATCTGAACTTCCAGCAACTTGGACGCGGCTTCAATAAGGCGATCCAGGGGGCGGCCGGCATTGATCCCGAACAGCGCCCGTTCACGCAGGTTGTCGGCAATGCTCTCCATCTTGCGATGGTGGATGTTCACCCCGGAAAACAACCGTGCCGGCTGCCCCGCAAAGATGGTATTGCCCACCTCGCAATCCAGCCAGAGACTCTCATCCTGCCCTGTGGCAAAACACCACTCCCGCCGGGCCATACCAAAATCCCGGGCGCCGGCCAGCCAATCTTCAAAATCCACCAGGCTGTGGGGGCCGGACAACCAGGCATCCGGCTTATTGAACAACCGCTCCATCAGCTGCTCTTCGGTCTGGCACCCGAAAACCTCCCTGGCTAGGCGGTTAGCGAAGAGAAGTTTCGGCCATTGGCGATCAAAAATCAGAATAACGGCAGGAAGCTGATCAAGCTGTGCGCGGGAATCCTCCTGGGCGGAGGCGTATTGTCTGCGAAGGTCGTAGAACTCGTGCTGGAGCTCACGGTGTCGGCGCTGATGCTTGCGTCTTTGCATCAGCGCCAAAAGAAGCACTCCCCCTGCGAGGGCGGCCAAAAGGCCCGTCAGGGGTAAATGCAGTGCTTCAGAAATCATGATAGCGCTCAGTCAAGAACGCCCAGGCGTTCGGCGGTCTCAATGGTTATAGCGCCAGAGGCGAGGCCGTTATCCACCTGGTATAGGGTTAGTGCATCAATGGTATCCGGGCCCGGCAAGCCATCAATCTCGCCAACGTCGTAACCAAGCTCCACCAGTGCTTCCTGCATTTCCCTGACCATGTCCCGGGTAAGGTTGCGGTCGC
This sequence comes from Marinobacter sp. bablab_jr003, assembly GCF_016464245.1. Classification (NCBI taxonomy): domain Bacteria; kingdom Pseudomonadati; phylum Pseudomonadota; class Gammaproteobacteria; order Pseudomonadales; family Marinobacteraceae; genus Marinobacter; species Marinobacter sp. bablab_jr003. Next base: position 247,946 of record NZ_JADARC010000037.1, on the reverse strand, counting down.
ACACGGCTTGTCGGGCAACAATCCTCGGCTTACCTTCGTAGCGTTTCACGTTCATTTGCAGGGTTTCTGCAGGAATCGCAGTCTCCCGGGTTTGCGGCTGCTCCACCACTTCAGAAACCTCAAAGGCTTCAATCTCATCATCCGTTTTCACCGGAATCACCTGCGCCGGCTGATCAACCACCCAACGGGTCACCGTTTTATATTCGGCGGGGATGACTTCGGTGCGGGTGGTCTCCGGCTTCACCAGCTTGGTGACGTTCACGGTCTTGGTTCGGGCAGGAATCTCTACCGCACAAAACCCGAAGGCCGGTGAGGCATTTCCGTAAGCCACAGCACCGGAGGTCCGGCAGGGCTCCAGTTCGGTTCGGGCGGCTTCCAGAACCACCTCTTCCTCAACCTCTTCATACACTGCAGGCTCAATCACCAGCCTGGTGGTTTCCGGCTTGACCAGCACTTCTTCAGTGACTTCCTTATAAGTGGCGGGCTTCACACGATAGGTTTTGGTGCCTTCCCGGGTTACCACCTTTTTCACGCCACGGCGAAACTCCGCAGGGGTCACATCCAGGCGCACCTCGGAATCCCGAACCTTAACCTGAACACTTTCCTGCACCGGCCGGGGCTGGATCTGAGCGTAGACCCAGCACTGGCCCGGCTGAATATCGATTTCACCTGTCTCTGCCTGGGCAGACAGCAACGCAGCAGGCGAAACGGATTGTCCGGCCACCGCTTGTGAGGCAGACTGCGGTGGTTCAAGGCTGGGCTCGGCTACGGTCTCCGATGGAGCGGTTGCCGCCTTGACGCTCTCACGAGCCGGAGACGCATCTACGGCTTCCGGCTCTGACAGTTCCGGCTCCTGCCGGATGCTGGATGGTTTTGGCTCCGATCCAGAACCAACTTCATAAGCGTATACACCCGTCACTTTCTGCCCGGGTGTATGAGAACTTACCGCACAACCGGATGCAATCGCGGCAACCATTGGCAACCAAACTAATTTGCGCACTGCGCCCTGCCCTATTTTCGGTTTAGTAAAAGCTGACGATGCCGGCTTTCGTAATATGTTGATGATTTCGAGCCCACGAGGATACTCGCTCCTACTCATGGTGTGCAATGCAAGCGCTTGTGGCTTTACATTTCTACATTCTCTATGAGTTGATTACCTAACTGATCCGCTCCAACCACAGCCACGTTAAGGCCTGATAAATCCACACCGAGGAGCATCAACAACGGAGAAATAATTCCTTGCAGCACGACCGTGGTAACGATATTCAACAACGTTTCAATAACCGGCTTCAATAGGTCAATCACCGGATTCAAAATACTCAAAAGACTCGTTTCCCCGCAATCCAAAGCCAAGTTATCCAATTGCACATCCAACCCTTTAACCCAAGTCGGCCCGCTACTCTCTAACACACGACTACAGTCGCCATCTGGACAACGAAGAGGGTAGCCTTGAACGTATCGCTCATCTTCAACAACGGGGAGTTTTGCTCCAAGGTCCGCATCCACACAAACGTTCAACAAAGGCTGCTCAGCAATACTAAGCTTTAGTATGGTCGCATGAATTGGCTCTCGCACAAGATCCCCAACAGCTGATAACGTACCGGTTTCAACATTTGCAACTGCAGGCTTCGCGTAAACCGCCAAATCGACTTCATTGGAGCCACCTCGGGCGCACTGGGCTCCAGTAAACTCAGCCGACCCTCCACCCACTTGAACAACTAGCGGTATGCGGATGTCATTTAACGTCTCTGCTTTAACTATATTCAACGTCAAAGCACTGATGAGATCCCCTATGTATCCGATGGACAGCTCGAGATCTACTAAGGCTTCGAGAGAAATGTCCGTCGCCGAAACTTCAGTCAGCCATTCATTGTTCTTACCTTGACGAGCAGGCCCAATTACTACCGGAGCCGGATTATCAATACCTAGCCTTAGCTGGATATCAATACTCCCAAGCAAGGAGTTATTAAGCAGTGTTTCTAACACTGGTGACTCTGACGGATCAACAGATAAATTAATCAGTCCCTGGCCATCATCAGAAAGCGCCTTTGCACTATTCAACACGACGCTTACAATAAAGTCATATAATGGGAATTCTGCGTTCTTGGCAGCATCAGCGTCTCCCGCAACCGCCAAAACCGCCCCCGTATCAAGCCCGGAGAGACCCCCGCTTTCCGCTAACTCACTAACCAACGTTCCTACAGGGGTAGTCACTCCACCAACCAAATCTACGGTCGCATCTAGCACGTCTACCAGTGGAGCATTCAGCAGAGCTGTAACATCCGCCAAGCCTAACAACGTCAACAGATCCCCAACTCCCAAAAGAGTTGACTCAAGGCTTTGAAGACTTGTCGGATCAAGTGAATAGTTACTCTGACCGAGGACTGCACCCAGCAGGTTACCAAGCAGCCCCCCCTCAAGGTTTAGCGTCGATGCACTCGCGCTCAGGGCAGCATAGAGCTCCTTGCGGGACCCAGCGTTAACAGACAACTCTACTGGTGGAAACAACCATTCTGGCAACAACCATGACAATCGCTCCTGGCGCTTATAACGAACAACCGCTGCGTTTGTTTTATCAATGTCACTCTGGGGAGTAAAACTCAACGTACTTGAGCCATCACCAGCAGGCTCAAATACGCCTGCAAAAACTTCCAGCTCTTCGGCATTACCGTTAAAGCCTACCTGCCTAGCTGCAACAAGCGCTCTAGCTTTCATCAAGCCGATATCTGCATTCATGCTACAAGCTTGAGCCTCATCTGCAGCAGCCGTAGCCGCCGCATTCACCACACGCTGCATGTCTGCCTTCACCGAATACAGGCGGGCAGCGTCCATGGCCAGCACGGCGACTACGGCCAGTGCCACCATCAAAAACGGGGTCAGGAAAACCAGCACCCCGGATTGACGACGGATCTTATTCACTGGTGGTCTCGCCAATCTTGTCCCGGATTGGCTGTTCGAAAGACTTCGCCAGCCGCTCCTGGGTTTTGATATAAATAGTGGAGCTCAGCTCACCACCACGGGCAGGCCGCTGCGCCTGTTCGTCCATGGCTTTACGCGCCTCTGTCCGGTCATCCTGGTCAAAGCTTACGCCCGCCAGCCCAAGATCATTATCCGGCGGGTTTGCCAGCGCGGACGTGGCAGCCAGCGCCAGTGCGCCAGCCAGGCAGGTCATGCGGATCATCGTGAACCTCCTGCAAAGCGTTTGGAGAATTCCTTACCGGCGGCAAGCAGCTGGTCACTCAACCCCAGGTCCTGCTGCAACCGGGCCAGGGAGCTGTTTCCGCCCTGAAGGTAATAAGCCGCCACCATATTGCGGCCGGTGGTCTCGCTGCCGCCAGACAACTCGTAGGCCGTGCGTAGTTCGAACGCTGCCTGGCCATAGAAACCGGTCTGCATCAGCACCACGCCAAAATCGTTGCGGATATCGGAGGAGGCCGGCGCCTTGGCCTTGGCGGTACCCAGTGCGGTCAGGGACTCTTCCAGCTTGTTGCCCTTTACATACACCACTCCAAGGCCATGATAGGCCTGTGCACTGTCACAGCTTTCGGCAATCTGCTGGTAAACCTCTTCGGAATAATCCAGCTGCTCCACTTTGGCAAGCAGCTGGGCCCAGCGCAGCCAGTGGTGCTGGGTCTGGAAGGGCAGCTCTTCCAGCCTTGCCAATGCCGCGTAGTTTCTGGACCGCTCCATCATGGAATCGATCGCTTCCAATTCCACCCGGTGCTCCGGCGTCATGTTGGTCTTGCAGCTCACATGGAGCAGCACTCCCTGATCCCGGTCTGCCCTGTCAGCGGAACCGTCTGTCTCAGGTGTCATGGCGCAGCCAGACACCAGGGTCGCGGCAAAAACCGCCATCGCTGGTAACCGGGCAACTTTCTTGAACTTCATCTATGGCTCCTTTCCGGAAAGCTTGGTGATCACTCGTCGATTACCGCTGCAGCGCATCCATAATGGAAAGCACTGCCGGCCCGCCAATCAATATGAACAGTGACGGCAACATAAATACCATCATGATGATGGTCATCCTGGCCCCCACACGGTTGGTTTCTTCTTTCAGTTTGCTGCGTTCTTCGTGGTGGGCCTCGGCAATAATCTGTTCAAGGGCGCTGGACACCCCAGCCCCCAGGCTACCGGCCTGCTTCAGAATGGTTACATAGTTACGCAGCACAGTGAGGTTGCGGTTGTGGCCCAACTCATCCAGCGCCCGGGTTCGGTCTGCGCCGCTTTCCATCACTCGATTAAATCGGTCAATACGGCGCACCAGTAATGGCATCAGGTCCCGGGCCTGGTGGGCAATCAGCTTCAGGGTCCGCTCCGGGCTGAGGCCCGCCTGCATCAGCATGCGGGTCATCTGGCACAGCTCGATGGCTTCACGGTTCTGCTGCTTTTCCGCCGTGCGGCCAGCCGCACGAATCAGCTGCCGTGAAATATAAAAGGCCAGCACAAACGCAATCAGTAAGGTCAGCAAGTCGCTGGTGATATAGCCAATCACCCCCACCACAACCGGAACCACCCAGCACATCAACACATAATGGCCCCGGGCCTGTAGCGGTGTTTTCCCTGTGGCATCCAGTGCCGGCTCCAGCTCTCGGAAATCCCCGGCAAACAGCGGTTTCTCTACCAGCCAGTACAGAAAACCTGCCAGCGGGGAATCCTCGCGGGCATCATCTGCCGACAGATGCCGGCGCTGTAACCGAGCCGTCACCCGCGCTCGCATGGCCCAGGCAGGCGCCCAGACCAGGGCATACAGCACAGACGCCATGGCAAACACGATAGCCGCCGCAAACCAAAGGTTATCCACGGCCCACCCCCCGGATAAGGTTCCAGATCAACAGGGTGCCCAGTACCTGCAGCACACCGGCGGTTATCATCATGGTGTGGCCGGTACTGGTGTGCAGCAGCGCCTCCGAGAACTCTTCGTTCATCAAAACGATGTAAGCCCCCATAGCAGGCGGCAAGATGGCGAAGACCACGGCCGTGAAACGGGTTTCTGACGTTGCTGCCATAAACTCCCGGCGCAGTTCCTGCCGTGCACGAATGGCCTTGGAGACTTCCTGAAGAACCGGGCGAACCGACGAGCCGAAACGGGCAGACGTGCGCAGGGCAATGGCAATCTGGGTAAACGGAGGAACACTGTACAACTCGGCGAAGTCGTCAAAGATGCGGGTGTAGTCCCGGCCCTGGCTGACCGCGCCCCGCAAGCGGAAGCTCAGGGGCTGGAATACATCGGAGGCATCGGCAAAGGCCACCAGAAGGCTCTGTTCCACCGAGCGACCGGCCACTAAAGAACGAAGTACCGCATCCACAATACCCGGCAGCTCTTCGAAGATCTGCCGGCGAAGTCGCTCGAACTTCACCCGCCAAAGGGTAACGCCAATCAGCACAACGGCCACCAGGGCCACCAGGGCTTCAATGGGCCCACGGTAGACATAAACACCGATCAGGGAACCAAAGAAAAGTACCGCAACCACAACCACCCTGGTTACCGACATGCGGATACCAGCGCGGATCAGCAACTGCTCCAGCGGCCCGATATCGATACCGGCTTTCTTTTGGTCTTCTGTGACAATCTGCGGATAGAGGCGGTTCTTACTGAGCTTTTTCAGGTTGCGGTCGTGGCGGACCTGGCCGATCACCAGCTGCAGCAGCATAACCACCACCGCAAGGGCGCCGAAGAACAGCGCTGCCAGCCAGATCACCTGAACACTCACAGCTGGGCTCCCGCCATTTCCTGGGCATCCAGCTCCTTGGCCCGGTACAGGATTTCCATCTGGTACGGGTCATCGCGGGTCGGCGTCATGGCGACGACTTCACTCACCAGGCGCCGGCCATTTGGCAAGCGTGCAAGCTGCACAATCACATCCAGCGACGAACCGATAAGCCGGCCAATGGCCCGCTCACCGGCATCATAACCATTCACCGCCAGCAGGGTTTCAATCCGGATCAGCGCGTCTTTCGAGGAGTTGGCATGAATGGTACTCATGGAGCCTTCATGGCCGGTATTCATAGCCTGAAGCAGCTCGATAATTTCGCCAGAACGCACCTCGCCCACGATGACCCTGTCTGGCCGCATACGCAGGGCGTTGACCACCAGATCCCGGGCGGCCACCTTACCGGTTCCCTCCGCGTTTGCGGGCCGAGTTTCCAGCCGGACAATATGGGGGTGGTTAAGCTGCAGCTCGGCTGAGTCCTCGATGGTCACAATCCGTTCATCCTTGGGGATGAACTGGCTGAGCAGGTTTAGAATGGTGGTTTTACCGGTACCGGTACCACCACTGACCAGAAGGTTGCGGCGATTCTGGACAATCCCGGTAAGCAGCTCCAGGCATTCCCGGGTCATGGAACCCAGGTTGACCAGGTCGCTGGCAGTGAGGTGTTTCTGGGTAAACTTCCGGATGGAAATAGACGGGCCATCCAGGGCAATAGGCGGAATAATCGCATTCACCCGGGAGCCATCCGGCAAGCGGGCATCCACCATCGGGCTGCTTTCATCCAGGCGCCGGCCCAGCGGCGCCAGAACCCGGCGGATAATGCGCATTACGTGGTCGTCGTCGATGAAGCGGGTCTGGGCTTTTTGCAGTACCCCGGCCACTTCCACGAAGATACTGTTGGGCCCGTTCACCAGGATGTCGTTCACCTGCGGGTCGCCCAGCAGCGGTTCCAGCGGGCCAAAGCCGACGATCTCATCCAGGGTTTCCCGGGCCAGCATAGACTGATCCGAGGTAGCCAGAGGAATTCGCTGGCTTGCGACGTACTGGCCCACATTGGCCTGCACAAAATGCTCCAGCTGGGCTTTTCCAGCCAGCTCTACTTCGATACCCTCTTCTTCCAGCCGCTCGATCAGATGACTGTGCACCTGCTTTTTCAGCTGCTGGTACTCTTCATCGATACGAGTAGCCACGGTTTACTCCTTGCCCGCCGCACGTTTTTTGAAGAAACCGAGCGCACCGGCACCAGACGACTGCTCGCTGTACTGTCGCTTCGAAAACTCCGCAAGGCCTTTCTGGTAGGAAGAGCGCCGCAGCAAAGCCGACAAGGGCACGCCAGCGTTGATGGAGTCCAGCCGGTTGAGCCAATCCAGGGGCAGCTTCAGGCTCGCCTGGGTGCCCATCCGTTTTTCCATATCGGCCAGCGCCAGCGTGGCTTTCTTGTCAAAGCCGTCGATCACCACGTTGGTCTGGCAATTGCTGCCCAGCAACTGGGTTGTGCCGGCCAGCATGGTCTCCACGTACTGCACATGCTCAACCATGGGATTGGCCACAATCATCAGCCGCGAAAGGTCAGCCCCGAGAATTTTCAGCCAATCTGCAGACTGGTGCTCCACTACCCGGATAATCAGGTGATCAAACAACTCGGCCAGCCGGGAGATCGCAATGAACAGGTCGGCTGCCGTGTCACCGGAGAGCTGGTCCGCCATAATCTGGCCAGACAACAGCCGGAGCCCCGGCCTGCATTCTTCCAGCGCGGTGTTAACGAAGGATTCATCAATGGAATCTGTGCGGTTGACCAGGTCATTCAGCGACAACCGGCTGAGGCTGTCGAAGTAGAAAGCGTGATTCTCTGTGGCCATGGTGTCTACCGCCAGCACCCGCTGCTCCGGGTAAAGGTCGTTCAGCTCGCTTGCCAGGTTCTGGGCAAAGAAACGGGTATCCACCACCGAAGACGCACCAACCACCAGGGTAATGCTTCGGCGTTTTTGCTCACCGTTTTGCTGGCGTTCGGCGGCCGCCTCATTGACCAGGCTCTGGACCCGCTCCCTCGCCCGGTCTGAATCCACGGCGGTGATCAGGCAATCCCGGGCACCTGCCCTCATTACCTGTAGCAGCGCATCCTGGGAAATATGCCGGGCAACCCCAACCAGGGTAACCCCCGGATTGGACTGGTGCAGGGCCGAAAACAGCTTTACGGCTTTTTCCGGTTCATCCTCGCTGATGGCCACCAGGGCCAGTTTGGCAGCGCTTGCCGAAGCCAGCCGGCTTACCCGGGAAAGGTCAGAGGCGGAAACAAATTCCAGGCTCCATTCATCTTCCAGGACACGCTCAAGCCAGACACGCACTCCGACATCTTCAACAACGCAAATCAGGGTTTCACTCATGGTGTCGGGCTCCTTACCAGCTCAGGCCATGTTCCAGAGGTTCGGTTCCATCTCTGGGGTTGATGACCATATCGCCCCACTCCGTGCTGCTGTACTCGTACTTCTTGCCAAAATTTTTCGCCGATTCCGGAAGTTCCCGCACGGCGCTGACCAGCCTGGGGGTAACCACCATGATGAGCTCGCGCTCTTCGTTGGAAATGCGGTCAGAGCGGAACAGTGCGCCCAGAATGGGGATATTACCCAGCCCCGGCAGACGGTCACTGTTGTTGAAGGTGCTGCGGCTAACCAGGCCACTGATGATAAAACTCTCACCCGGCGCCATGGATACCATGGTTTCTGTTCTGCGAACTCGAAGCCCGGGAACAGACACTCCGCCGGAGGATACGCCGGAGGTGAAGTCAAGGTCGCTCACTTCCGGCGCCACTTTCAGGATGATCTGGTTTTCGTCTACCACGGTGGGCGTCAAAGACAGGCTGACACCGAATTCCTTGTATTCGATTCTCACCTCGCGGTCAACACCGGAGATAGGCACCGGGAACTCACCGCCAGACAGGAAGGTTGCGTTCTGGCCGCTCAGGCTGACCAGTGAGGGTTCGGCCAGGGTGTAGGCGAAACCGCCGGATTCCAGGGCGTTGATGACCGTCAGTGAACTGGGGCCAAAGCTGAAAAGGTTAAAACCATCAGTTCCCAGCCCGGGAGCGCTTCCGGGGACGCCACCAGGGCTGGTAAACCCGCCACCATTGGGAGACAGGCCAAACGCATTCTCCCCACCGTTAAGTAGTTTGGAGTAATGAAAGCCAAGGGTATTCAGTTCCTGGCGGTTCACTTCCACTACCCGGATGTCTGTTTGCACCTGCATCGGCACCGGCTGACGCTTGCCCGCCATGGCAGACACCGCGTAGTCCGTCACCCGAGGGGTGTCATCACCCTTTAGCCATACACGGACCGTTGTTTCACCCGCTGCCTTCGCGGTTACCAACACCTCTCTTTCGGCACTGGCCTGAACGGACGCCACATCCGGGCTGGACACAGCGACTTTCTCCAGTTCTTTTGCAAACACCAGCACATGCTGTTGTCCGGGGCTGAGCGCAATCGGGGCTTCGTCCCGGGCATGGGCGGTGAAAGACAGCAACCCCGCCAGCATCAGACAAGCCAGCCCCCGAAGGGCCATTTTCGTTTTATCAGCGAACATAGACTGTCCTTGTGTCGGAACCTTCAAAGATCTGGACCTTCAGCCCGTTGTCTTTCTCTTTCTGCTTTTCCTGACGCCGGGCTTTTTCCTCCGCTTCTTTCTTGGCCTTTGCTTCCGGAGAAAGAGGGCGAATGTCGGCCAGGAAGATGGCTTCCGGCTCTTGCGGTTTCTGATCAGTCTGGGCGATCACTTCGGTTTCGCCGTCACCCTCCACAGGCTCCGCCATGGATACTCCGCGCCGGGTGGCAACAAAACGCAGGTTTGCCTCCGCAGAGGCTAGGGCGAGGCGGTTCACTTCGGCTTCCGGCACTGCCAGCACCATGGTGCTGTTACGCCGACGGTCATCGTCATCAGCACCACCGGACGGATCGGTTGTTCCACGCATGGCCAGCACTTCGACTTCCCGCAGCAACACGGTGCTCAGGGCACTGTCTGCGGAGTTACCTTTGAAGGTAGCCACCACATCAACCAGATCACCAGGGCGCAACAGGCCACCGATGCCAGACAAGGGGTTCAGATCGAAGGCCACGGCACGGATGCCTTCCGGCAGCTCGCGCTGCAGAATGCTGGCGTCTTCCATGGCGTAATCGGTCAGCGGGGCACCCGCTTTGAGGGGATTGGGGATAGCTTCGCCGAAGGTCGCTGAGTCTTTAGCGAGGGCGCCCGGCAGCTCAACCGTGGTGGTTACTTCAGAGAACAACTCCGGCTTCAGCTCGGTGCCGGCTTCGATATCCTCTTTAGCGAACAGGTAGGTGAATGTCGGCTTTTCCGGCTCCTTCTCGCCGGCCGGCTCAGACCGGGCAACCTGACCGGTTGCCGATGATGAGGTAGCTGCAGGCTGATCGTTGTATCTGACCAACCCCACAACCGCCAGAATGATCGCCACCAGAGCCAGCAGCAGGGCTGGCAGGGTGGACACGAGCCTTGTCCTCATTTTTTGTATTCCCGTCCGTGTTTATTTGGAGCACTGCAGGCAGTAAACGCCGTCAGAAAGTCACGGCGGCGACTGCTTTCAAACATTTCGGCTGCGGCGGAAAATCTCCGAGCGGGCCGATACTGAGCTGGGGCAAGAACGGAGAGCCAGTATCTGTCTTGTTTGACCCACAACTCTCAGGCTCGCCGTTACCGGCGACCAGAGTGCACTTCAGGATCACCATATCGGCATTGCTACCGTCTGGTGCACAGGTTTGAGTCGTTAGCTTTGTCCGAATGCGCTCGGGCAAACTAGCTACCATCTTGTCGAGCACATCATTGCTGTGATCCGTAACCTTATCGCTGTAATTGGTGTGGTTGCGGCGATCCAGTGAGTAGACCGCCGATGAGGCGGCGTCTACGGCTCGCTGCATCTCCACCTTGTGGAAGAACAGCATGCCATATACGAGACCTGCGTAGAGCAGGCCTATCATGAATGGGAGGATCAGAATAAACTCCAGACCAATCACTCCTAGTTGCCGGCGCCCTCTAGCACTCAAGACCTACCCTCGCGAATCTGTTTAGCGAACCTAACCTGCCATTCTTACTAGAACACGAATATTTAGTTAGGTTGCAGGGCCATCAGTCACACTGGTGAATAGACCCTCAACATAAGTCGCAAGCTCTGTCCCAAGACCTGTTGTGAAAACGAGACCCACAATTGCAATAATCACCGCCGCCAACATAATGTACTCCAGCGAAGAAGCCCCCTTCTGCTGCTTCTTAGGCGTAACATTCTTAATCCGAGCAACTGCTGCTTTATCAAGTTTCATAACTGATCACCTCTGGCTTACTGTTGTTGATTGAACTTCAAACCACCAAGCGACAAAGTCGCCGCTTAACATCGATCAAGTTATCCAATATTGACCTGGATCATCTTTATACCCTGATGGTATCTACTTATTGCAACCTGGACAGCCCCAAGGGTGCAAAATCTTGTAAAGAAAAGTGAACCGTTCTTCATCTGTTGTCGTAAGGGGCCAACCCAGCAACACGACTGACACACGCCGTTACACAAACCTGCATCTTCTAACTACATGAAACTCAAGGGTTCCAACGCCCGTCACGCCAGAATTCCCTGGAATCGAGCCCCCTGGCTTTCAGCTCGTCCTCCACACATTCCCGCAACTGACTGTAAATTGGCTGACCCCGACGCTTCTGTTCGGCGTAAATGGTAGCCAGGCGGCGGGCAAAGAAGGGGCTCGAGTGCTGGTCTGCCGCAAACTCGTAGCTCATCACCCGGGAGGCGCCAAACATCGGGCCCAGCTGGCTGGTGCGGAAGGCTGGGTCGTCCTGCTGAATACTTTGCAGGATGCTTTCGCCACTGGGTGGTGCAGGAATAATGTGACGGATGTCGTCCGGGTAACGGAACAGGTAGCGAACCAGCAGGGCAGACGGTGCATCGATGCGCTGTCGGGCGCGCTGGCGGAAACGGTAGAAGGCTTTTACCTGCAGCCCCAGCGCCCAGAACGCCTCGGCGCTGGTCAGCCCGAAGCTTTCCCGGAAGATACTGAACAGACTGTCTTCACAGCCCAGGATCGGTTGCGTGGCCCGGTCGTAGTTCTGGAGATCTGCCGGCTCTACGTTCTTCCGGTTGCTCCAGTTACCTTTGAGCGCCACCTTGTCCGGGTCCAGGTTCCGTGACAACGCCTCGTCGCGCAGCACGGTCAGGTAGCATTCGTTGAACCAGGTGCGCCACTGGCTGAGCAGCTGGGCACTGAATTCCTCGAAAACCACATCCGGCATCCAGTCGGTCAGCGAGTCCCTGGCTCTCAGCAGCTGCCAACCGGCATCGTGCTTCAGGCTTTGCAAGACATAGTCCGGCACTTTCTTGGCGGCCTGCTGTACTTTTGTCAGGCACAGCTCCCGGAACATTTCCCCCAGCCGGCCGACAATCAACAAATGCAAACGGACAACCGGCAAGCTGGTGGATTCCGCCTCGGCCAGCATTTTGTAGGACGACACGTAGGAGCGACCAAACAGCGGCGCGTAACCCTGCTTGCCGGCCATCTTGCCATTGCTGCCTGTGCCCGGCATCAGCGGAGCAATCAGCTCGAACATCTCGGCATTACCCGGGCGCATGGTCAGCGGCGCATATTCCGGGTGTTTCAGAAGAAGGCGAACCAGGATGGCCTGGTTGGGGCGAATCGTTGCCGCAGCGGCATCGTCCTGTTCGTCATCCGGTTCCGGCGTTTCAGCAGCGCCAGCGGGGGCACCGGCCTTTTTCAGGCGGCCCAGGCGGTTTACCGGCACGTTCAGCAACATGGCAAGGTCAAGGTCCCGGACTTCCCCATCACCCACTACACTTTCGAGAACCAGTTTAAGGTTCATCAGCGTATTACCACTGATCGGTGCCGAGGGGTGGGTCAGCTCATTCCGGGATTGCCGGCTTCTGGATTGCTGCATGCACAGTACCTGTATGGTATAGGGTATGTTTTTCCGAAAATGTGTACGATGTTAACATAACCAATTATTGAGTCTGGCAATATTGCCGTAGCGCCGCATGGGGCGCACTGAACTGTCACAAGGATTCACTAACGTGTCTGTTATCGGGGCCAAAACGTTCTTCTTTTTTGAGGGTGATTCCCAGCCCGACACACATATTATTTGCAGGCCAGACTACTTCCAGCAAGACGGCTTCCGGCTGCCGGCCAGTGGCGTTACCCTGCTGTACGGCCACAAAGGCCCTGGCAGCCTGATTGGCGCTGCGGTCCGCCAGAGTGCCAGCTCTGGTGCCGGAGTCTGCTTTGCCGACGTTAAAATCGATATCGGCGAGTGGGATGCCAATAAACAGAAGCTGGATAACTTTGACCACTGCCGGTTCCTCAACCTGCCCCAGCGGGCTAACCGGGAAGTGCTGGATGATATAAACCAGCACTGGAATCGCTGGCTGGATGAAGAAGGCGCCCCCAACGAAGACTTCCCCCGCAAATCCTCCAACCGGATGGACCTGCTGGACAAGCTGGTTGCCCTGCCGCCCTACAACGAACTGAATGCCATCGCCTACGATGTGCAAACCCGCTTTGGTGCTGCGAAGTTCCTCACTGTGTTCAATATGGACGCCATTCGTACCGACGAAACCACCGTGATTCCGCCTGGCACAAAAGTCAGCTTCAAGGCGCCGGCAACCGAACATCAAGACGCAGCCTCCCTGTAACCTGAGCCGGTGTGCGCCACCACCCGGTTGCGCCCGGCTTCCTTGGCGGCGTACAAGGCTTCAGGTCGATATCAAACATTGCCAGCGCAAGCGGCGTTTTGTAACGCTGGGCATGGGCAATGGCCTGGCGCATGGCCTCTTCTGTCTTCCCCCGGCTGTACAGGCCGGTGAGATGATCAAACAGGGCCTGCCGCTCCAGGTTTTGCACCCGCGCCTGCACTTCCCTCGCGGCGTGATGGCGCTCCAGCGTGGCAGAAGAAGTCACGTTGATGGCAAGGCGCCGGGTACGCCCCACATCATCCACCAGTTCAACCTGGTCGATAAAGCTTACTGATTCGCGGTGGTGGAGGCCCAGTCTTTCGCCAAGAAGCCGATTGAACCTATGCCGGTAGCGGGTTACTTCCCGGTACTGAAAAATAACCAATAAAAACAATCCAGCAATAACCAACCATGAAATGATCATGCTAGCGTTTATTGTGTGCAGGCTACTGTTCATAGCGCCCTCCCTGGCCACCAGATCAATTCCGGGCGCTACCGGATGCCCCTGGTGGCGGACAATCGCCGGGCAACGCCGAAAAATAATATCGAATATACGGTGCTATACTTAGCATCACAAATCGAAAACGACAAGCAACGTCAGTAAACAACAAGGAGTTTCAGCTATGCCAACCTTGAGGACTGCAGTGATTGCCGCAGTGTTAACCCTGCCCTCGCTGGCTCTGGCCTCTCAGGACTTTCCCGTGAAATACAGCAGCCTGGGGCTTGAAGCCAGCTATGTAGATTCAGGGAACTCCGAGAACAAATCCGGCGCAGTGGATGATTTGTCCAACTACTGGGAGTTTGGCGTTAACTTCACCCATCAGTTCAATCCGAATGTCAGCCTTCTGCTTCAGGGTAGCTACGCCGAAACCGACACCCGTAACTTTAACCACGATGCAGACATACTTCGGGGCACCATTGGTGGCCGCCTGCACCCGGCCAGCTACCGGCTGTTCGGCTGGAGACCTTTTGCCGGTGCAGGATACAGCCATGCCGATATCGAACTGAAATCCTACGGTTCCAAGGGTGAGGATATGCTGTACGGCGAGGGCGGCCTGCAGAAAATGATTGCACCCAGATTCCTGGCCGAGGCCGGTGTACGCGGGCGTGTCGAGGTAGAAGATGAGTACTTCGACGCCCAGGTATTCGCCGGTATTCACTATGTGTTCGGCCGCGAATACCCGCCGTCCCCGGTTAGCCGGCGGCCGCTGGATTTCTCAAAGATGGCCGTAGCCCCTGCCGATTCTGATGGCGATGGCGTACCCGACAACCGTGATAAATGCCCGGATACCCCGCAAGGAGCCCTGGTGGATGACAACGGCTGCGCCAAGGAGCTGACCCGGGAAATTAAAGAAACCCTGTACGTAGAGTTCGAGCACGACAAAACGGAAGTGCGCCAGTCGTTCTACCCGGAACTGGAAAACCTGGCTACCGTACTGAAGCAGTACCCCACGTCCCGCATTCTGCTGGAAGGCCACACCGACAGCACCGGCCCGTCTACCTACAACCAGAAATTGTCCAAGAGCCGTGCTGACGCGGTGATGAAGGTACTGATCGACCACTTCGGTATCAACGCCGACCGCATCCGCACCACGGGTATGGGCGAGTCCCAGCCGATTGCCACCAACGAAACCGACGCAGGCCGCGCCCAGAACCGGCGGGTGGAGGCGATTGTGTCTGGAGAGCACACGGAGATCATCAAGAAGTCCGAACAATAACCGCAGAACACGTTGGCTTGTGAAGAAGGATTTTGACTATGAATAACGTAGCAAGAAACCTGGTTTTAATATTGCTGATGGCCCTGTTTCTGGCGGGGTGCCGGAGTGAGAGCAGTGATGAGCGCATTAAACCGGAAGTGAGTGGGTTGGGGTTTGATCCGTTTGATCTGAAACCTACGGACAAAGATGCAGACGGTGATGGCATTCCGGACTCCAAGGATGCCTGTAAATATGTACCAGGTAACGATGAGTCCCTTTGCGATGAAACGGTTGATACCGATGGCGACGGTTATCCGGACCGGTATCCGGCTATCGAGCCCTATATATTCAAAGGCATGGTCAACAAACCCTGGGACAACTGCCCCACAATT
This sequence comes from Marinobacter sp. bablab_jr003, assembly GCF_016464245.1. Taxonomy (NCBI): domain Bacteria; kingdom Pseudomonadati; phylum Pseudomonadota; class Gammaproteobacteria; order Pseudomonadales; family Marinobacteraceae; genus Marinobacter; species Marinobacter sp. bablab_jr003. The sequence continues at coordinate 232,402 of NZ_JADARC010000037.1, read as the reverse complement.
GCCAATGAAGACCAGGCGGACCTTGATGGTGACGGCGTGGGCGATGCCTGTGACCCGGATATCGACGGCGATGGAACCGTAAACGAGCAGGACATCTGCCCGACAGACCCCGATGACAACTGCGATCCTGACACCGGCTTCCCGGAGTTTGATCCTTCCAACCTGACCCCGACGGAAGACGATCTCGACGGTGATGGAGTAAACAATACCGAAGATCCATGTCCTCGCGTACCCGGCTTTGATGAAACCCTCTGTGACGAGACAGCTGACCCGGACCAGGACGGAATTCCTACCGTGTACCCTTCGACAGAACCCTATGTGTCTGAAGGATTATCCGGCGAAGCCTGGGACAACTGCCCCAATACCCCCAACCCGGGACAGGAGGACTTTAACGATAACGGCGTGGGTGATGCCTGCGAAGACAGCGATAACGATGGGGTTTCGGATATCAGTGATCCCTGCCCTGACGATGCAACTGATGCGTGCACCACGCCTGTACCGGAAGATGAGGTTTTTGCCTGTAGTGGGGATTTCTCACCTCTTCTGGCAGGCGATTCTCAAGCACCCGTACTGACTTACATCCTCACTGAAAACTGCCTTCTTAACGAGCTGCTTTGTGGCGTGGATAATCCTGATTACGCGATCAGCGGATCTGAAAACAGTGCCGCGGAAATCTACAACACTAATTTGTTGGGCTTCTCCTCAGTCACACTTGGTATAGAGGTTAAACCTGATTCTAGTTTTGTTTACCCAGGCTCTAACAAAATCGGAATCTTGTTCACTGATGTGCCACAACTTCTTGAAGTCGGCCTGTTCAACAATGGTGGGATTCAGGTACGCACTTTGCGTAATGGTGAAGTACAACAAGACAGTGGTGGAGAACTGGGCGCCGCGTTGGACCTTCTGGGGCTATCGCAATTCATTGGACTTGACGAACCACAGTACCTGGTTTTCGAGACAACCATGGATTTTGACGCGATTGAAATCTATAGCGGTGGACCCAAGTTTGTGGCAATTCTGGAGAGGTTTGAGGTTGCGCAAGTTTGTGCCTCCAAAACAGCACTCCCGGTTGATCCAATCTGAGTAGTTACCAAAACGGGGTCAGACCCCCGATACATTTCACCACTCGAAATGTACCGGGGGTCTGACCCGCCTCCCTTAGATCCGCTCAACTCTGATTGTGAAATCCTCAGAAATTGCACGGTTGGCGTTGATGTTCCTATCCCTGATACCAATAGCCTCCACATGCAGATAAAGGCGATTGGGATGAGTGTCGTTTATCAACTCGACCTGATGCGAGCACTGGTTTTCACTGGACTGTGCACTCGAAGCCGTATCGAACGGCGTTCTACCTACTTGGTCCTCCGGCAAGGGCTCGCGGATATCCCAATCCCACTGATAGCCCCTGACGACCACCGGTGCAACGCTGGTGCCACAGGTGTAGCCGCCAATGGTGAAACGATAGCGGCCGGGGCCCGCAATCAGCTGGTAGTAGCTGTCGGTATTTCTGAAGGTACCCCACTCAATTCCGACCAGCCCGGCGTTATCGCCAACAACCAGCGGGTACGGATCTTTCTTGATGCCCTAGCTGAGCTGGAACATTCTCACACTGGTGACGGTTTTGTTGGTGGTGCTGCTCAGGCCCAGGTTGTAGCGTCGATCCCCCTCGATGGGCTGAATCATAAACTCCAGAAAATCGCTCACGCTGCCTGACACACTGCGGATAGAGTTATCTCCCAGAGCCCGGCCAAACCTGGCTGTTGCGCCCGAACCGTTATCATTGAAATACATGAGGAAGCCGTAAGAGCCGGAATACGGCACACTTACCGGAATATCCCTGGGTTCCGGGCTGATCGGAATATTAGTGAGGTCGCCCCAGGGGCACAGCACTCCGGCATAGACACAAATGGTTCCTGCCACCCGGTTAGCGCCACTTTCGGTAGCCTGGAATACCCGGCCAAATTCCTGTTGCAGCGCCTTCCGGGCCTGCTCTATCAACGCTGCTTCATTGTTCTGGGCTTCATTGAACATTTTCATCAGGGCTTGCTTACCCGGGCCCTCAGGCCACTCATCCGCCCAGCCGGCATCGGTAACCGCAAAATCTTCTGCCAGCGCATCAACGTCTGCCTGCGTCAGGCCTGATTTCGCCATAGCGGCCGAATACAACAGCAGCATGTAGCTGTCGCGATCCGTTGCAGGATCGATGCTGTCGAGCAGGTTCAGGTTCTCCGGAGGCGTCATAAGGCCAAACCAGGTCATGATGTGGTCATTCGCCCAACCACGCAGTTCCTCGTAGGTATAACCTTCAGGCAACCAATATTCCATGTAACGGGCGATCAGGTGGGTGAACAGGTTTACGTTTCCTACCAGGGTTTCGTCAGATACATACATGACTGCCCGCAAGCGGAAGGGCTCGGGGGTATAGGCACCGCTGTACTCATTAAAGTAATGACCATTTACCGTCACCATGGCCAGCCCCTGCCAGCCAATTCCTTCGAACCGGATTTTTCCGTCCGCGTCCGTCTGGGTAGACCAGGTTTGCCCGGTCAAACTGCCCTGGCTATCAAGCTCCTGCACTGTAACCGTCGCACCGGTTTGATAAGGGCCCTTCTGGGCATACCCCTCCCCCGCTACCGGCACCAATGGATCAGCGGACTGCATCGGTGGATCAGTTTCTGGGTCGGTTTCGGAGGGGGTTGGAGATTGGGGCTGTGTGGTAGGCGTGGGAGAAGCAACATCATCAGCTCCTGAGGAAGAGCTGTCACTGTTGCAACCGGCCAGTGCCAGTGCAACCACCAAAGCAAACAGATAGTTAAACACTATGTTTTTCATGACACGTTCCTCTGTGCACAAGTTCAGACCTGCCATCCCCCAGACAAGCCCGACCCACTGCGCAATAGAGTTGTGCCTGATGCGAGTTCACAACTGGCTTCAGCTTAGGTATGGCAGCCAACCGCCAAATTGTCCACTTTTTGTACAGCCGGGTCAGACCCCCGGTACATTTCGCCATTCGAAATGTACCGGGGGTCTGACCCGCCGTTGTTACCAGGGCTGTTGGTTGAAGTTTTCGGGAGTGCCGTAGTAAGGATCGGCAGTGCGCTGGCTCAGGAGTTCAGACTCCAGCACGGGTAGCCGGATTTCACCGGAAACGGTGTAGGCGTTGACGATTACTGAACTCAGCAGGCCTTGCAAGGGATCCAGCAATCCTTGAACGGTACTGCCTGGCAGGCCGCTACCGGGGCTGAAGCCGTTGAGCAGCAGTTCGGTAACCTGGCCAACGGTGGCAGTGCTCATGAAGTTCATGTTTTCCTGGGATTTGAACGCCATTACACCGACTTTGTCGCCGGGGCGAAGGGCTTCGCCCACGGCCACCAGTTCGTGGTTCGGATAGTCGCCGGGGATGAAGCCGGTGAGCATGTCATCTACCAGCAGGGTCTGTCCGTCCCGGACTACACAAACGCCCATATAGGCCACGCCCAGTCCGCCAACCAGGTCTCCGTTTACCTTGAAGTCACGCAGCCTCGGGATACCCGCCAGTACTTTGCGCTCGCCGGCTGGTACATCGTATATGGTCTGGCACTCCTGAGCGCCTCTCAGGGCCCCGATGTCCATGTGGAATGAACGCCAGGTCTGGTCCAGGCCCATGGCCTGGTCTGCCTCAAAATTCAGGCCTGGCACTTCGTCGGCAATCAGGGCTTTTTCGTTGTCGAGGGTAATACACACGCCGGGAATCTGCTCCAGCAGGCTTTCATCAGCCCCGCGCAGTTTCACGTCAAACCAGATGCGGATGGCCTTGAACATATCCACACCGCCACAGGAAGTGGTGCCATCTACCTGGTTGGCCAGCGGGTTCATGTGGCCGGACTGGTTGGAGAGCAGGCGCACATCGCCACCGGCGATTTTCAGGTAGTGGTAGTTGTTGATCGCCTCCTGTAACGGGAAGAGCACATCGCGGTTACCCTGAATCAACAGCGTATCGATCGGGCGCAGTTGGAACGGGGCATCCCCTTCACGGAACGGCTGCTGGGCCACTTCCAGGGACTTCAGGTAGTGCAGGCCGTTCTGGCTCATGAACTTGAGGATTTCGCCGGTCGGATCTACCGCATCGCGGGTGCGGATGAACGGGAAGAACATGCCCGTGCAGGCTTCATCCAGCAGCGGGCTGCGGGATTTTCCGGTCGACAACAGGCACAGCAGGTTGCCCCAGCCGCCTTTGACGGCGCCGTTCGGCATAATGGCTTGCTCCAGGGCGTGCCAGGTGCCTACCGGAACAATGGTGTCTACCCGCTCATCCAGCGCGGCCAGTGTTAACTGAAAGCCACCGCCGTATGAGCCACCAAACAGGCCCAGCGGGAAGTCTCCGGTCTCATCCACGGCTACCGGCAGGCGACCATCACTCGCCCTTTGGGCAACCCAGTCGATCACCGCCTGGGCATCACGGGTTTCGTGGTAAGGGTTCATCACCATCACCTGCCCTTCGGAATCGCCGAAGCCCCGCTGGGAGAAGCTCACCACGATGTAACCGCTGTTGTGGAGGTCTGCCAGCACATCATCCAGCTGGCCAAACATCGATAGCAGGCCACCGCCCTCGTTGACCGGGCAGTTATAGGGTTTCAGGTGCTCTTCACAATAAGGCTGCTCTGGCAGGCCAGTAAGTTTACTGCTGGCCCATCCGTGGCTGTGCAGGATAACCGGCAGTTTTTCCCCTTCACGATGCTCTGGAATGAATACCTGGGCATCAAGCCAGGTGGTGGGACTGTCCCGGTAATAGCTTGCGGCTTTCACGTCATCACAGGACGGGCCGGAAGCCAGGGGCCGGCCTTCCGGCGCGCATGAGGGCGGGGCATCGGAAATGATCGGCTGAACGTTGGGGAAAGGATCTCTATTTTCAGTGCGGGTGTCTGTAGCGTAGGCCACCGCTGGTACTACCGGGCCAAACTCGACTTCCGGCGAGGTGTCGCCTGAGCCATTGCCGGCACCGGAATTATTCCCCGGCTGCGCCGATCCAGGTTTCGGGTTTGCAGACGCCTGAACTGACGGCTCAGTAACCGGGTCCGAGCCGGAGTCACCGCCACAAGCCACCAGAGTCAGCGCCACCAGCGGCGCCAGGGCACCCCGTAACGTATTTCTGTTAATCATCATGCTTTCACCTTTTCTAAACGGGGTCAGCCCCCCGATACATTTCACCATTCGAAATGTACCGGGGGTCTGACCCGCCGTTGTTATTGGTTAAGGGACTGGAAGATGCCGGTGCCGCTGCAGGCTTCGCCGTTTTCGTAGTCGGAGTTGACGACGTTGGCGATCCAGCTGTTGAGGAGTTCGACGGCTTCGGTGTGGCTTACGCTCTTGGCGATGGGCGGCATTTTGCGCTGCGGGTCGTCGGCGTTTTCCACACGGCAGGAGACGATGGACTGGTCCGGGCTGCCGGGCACCACCACGTGCTGTCGGCCGCAGGATCCGCCGCCGGTGGCGGTGGGTTTCTTGCAGATACCATAACCGGCGTCGATCTTGCGGTAGTGGTCCAGGTAGTAGCCGGTGTTGGAGGCCGCGCCCTTGTCGTTGTGACAATGCTGGCAGTTCACTTCCAGGTAGGCCCGCAGGCGGGTTTCCACGTCGGCATCAGAGCCGGCGGTGGCACCGCTGTCGCCCGGTACGTTCCAGTGAGGCAGGCGCTCGATGTTGGTGGCAATGCCGCGGCCATCAATCTGCAAGGCCGGCACGTTGGCCAGGATGCCTTGATCCTGCCAGTACTTGAGCTGGTTCACCTGCGGGAAACCGCCCTGCCCTTCGGTGCCCATGAAGCGGGACTCCGGAACGTAGGCACGGTTCAGGTTGCGGGGTTTCGGGCCGATGGGCGCGGCGCCCGCTTCAAGGTCGTCATTGGAATGGCAGGTGATGCACTGGTTCTGGTTGGGAATGGCGTAGCTGTCGGTGGAGCCGGCCAGCAACTTGCCTGTGTGCTGGTCTTCATAGTGCCAGCTTACGCTGCGGGTTTCGCCGCCCGGCACCAGTTTGGCCACTTTCTTGCCGCTGTCGTCAGTGCCCCAGCTGTAGGTGGGGCCGCTCCAGACTGCCTTGCCACTCTGGGAGGTGCGCTTGATCAGCAAGCGGGTTTCCACCAATTCTTCGGTGCCTTTGCTTTCATCCGTGAAGGCGAAGGTTTTGGCGATGACGGTGCCATTCGGGAAGTGAATGGTGCCGTTCAGGTTGCCGCCGTTCTGGCCATCCATATACACCGCCTTGGTGCCGGGTGGGATGAACGCAACCCGGTACTTGGTGGCATAGTCAGAGAACAGCTTGGAGTTGAGCACGAACGGCACGCCGCCTTCATGGGGCATGCTGCGCGGGTCTTGCGCGTTGGCGAACAGGTTGTACTGGTCCAGGCGCGGACAGTCGACGACCAGGGCCTCACGGTTTATTTCACCCGGTTTCACCGGCGCTTCACACAGCTGGTTGATGTATTCCTGGGTAGGAGCCGGGTCTACTGAACCGCTGCGTTCGAACGGTGGAATGGTTACCCGGGGCAGGCTGGCCAGGGTACGACCGAAACGGGCATTGCAGTCGTGGTCTTCCAGGTTCGAGTCGGCGAAGAAGTCCAGTGGCTCGGTCAGGGTGCGGGTAAGGCCATCCCAGGTCAGCAGGCCACTGAGATCCCCTTCGGTCAGGTCCAGCAACAGGTTCAGGCCGGCCATACCGTGGAAATTGATGTAATCCTGGCTGTCTGACGACATCTCGTTGTTGTAGATGCACGAACCCCACTCCGGCAGCTTGCGCTCGCCCTGTGCGTTGAACTTGTAGGCGTTGTAATGGCACGCCGGGTTCGGGTGCTCGTTGGTGTGGATGGGCTTGCCGTTCTCATCTTTCGGCACCGGCTGGCCACTGGCATCCACCGGGTACGGGCACTCGGCATCGTAGTCATCCAGCAGCCCATCCCACACAATGTGGGCACCCTTACCCGGGTTATGGATGTTCTTGATGCCAATCAGCGTGGGCAGCAGGGTTTCCACCTCGCCTTCACCGATCACTTTCTCCAGGTTCGGAGCCGGCAAATCGAAGCCGGAGTTCTTCATTACGTTGTTGTAGATGTGCAGGCCTTCGGTGTAAGGGTCCAGCTTTTTGTCCGAGGTTTTGCCCTTGCCATCAATCAGCTCGTAGCTGGTGTAGATCACCGCTGCAGTGCTGTTGTCTTCGAAGACGTTGTCGTACACCTCGATGTTGTCATACCCGAGGGTGATAAACCCGGTACCCCGGGGCACGGCAGACACCAGGCCACTGTGGGCGAAATTGTAGGTATTGTTGTTGCGGGAGACGTTGTTCAGCATCACCGAGGTGTCACCGTACTGGGTGATGTTTTCCAGGTCGTAGATCAGGAAGCCGCCGGTGTTACATTCCGCCAGGTTGTTGTCGTACTCGCCGCCCTGGACGTTTTCGATCTCAAAGCCCATCACGTTATAGGCCGCGCGGCTGTTCCTGATGATGGCGGTGTTGGTCTGGCCCACGTAGATGCCGGCGTCTGAGGCACCGATAGATTCGGAGTTATCCACCAGGATGTTCTCGGATTCCACCGGGTAGATGCCGTAACGGCCGCTGTCAGAACTGGGCACGTAATCCGGTGCCGGGTCGCCTTCGTTGAACGGCGGGGTGGTGCATGCCACGTGCAGGCGGGAGGCGTAGTTTTCCCGGGTAATCGGCTCACCACCACCGGACCAGATGGCACGCACGTTCAGCAAAGTACCCCACTTCACACCCTTGAGCTTGAAAGCATCGCCTGGTGAGTCGAGGATGGTGAGATCCTTCACGGTGATACCACGAACGTTCAGGGCTTCCAGGCCGGTTACGTTGTCGCTGTCGCGAAAGTTGAGGACGGTTTCATCTTTGCCACAACCACGGATCTCTACATCTTCAGTGGCCTGGATCAACAGGCCGTGGTACAGGTCGAAGTAACCACAACCGAATTCCAGTGCATCCCCCGGACGCAGCTGGATCATCGCGGCCACCATGTCTTCGGTGGCCCGTTCACCGGGCTCCACCTTGAACACCCGGCCTTCACTGAACCTGGCGACGGTTTCTTCCTGCTCCGGTTGGTTATCGCTCTCTGCTGCAGGGCTGCCGGAGGAGCCTCCCGAGCCGCCAAAGCAGCCGCTCAGGGAAAGCAAAGCGCTGATGCCCAGCACCGTGGCGCCGGTGCGCCAGGGTAAGTGAGTTCTTGTTGTGAGTTTCATAGCAGTCGCGTCCTTTTTAAAGGGGGGCGTTTTCGATGCGTTCCCACATCCGGAGGTAGGCCTCGGCGGAGGTGAAGAGCTGGTTGACGGCTTCGTCGACCTGTTCTTTCGGGCGATCGGTGTTGAGGATCATGTCGGCGATCTGGTCCGGGTAGAGGCCGTAATGGGCCACGCCGCGGCCGTCGTACAGGCCGAATTCACGGTCGCCGGTTTTCTGTTTGTGGAAGACCACCCGGCCATCAACCGATTCAAACGGGTACAGGCGGGCGTCGTCTTCCGGGGTACCGGGGTTGCTCGCCAGTTGGGCGATACCGTTGACGTCCGAGGCGAAGCCGGCGCCACCGAAGGGGCCAACCTTGAGGTTTTCAGTGCGGGGGCGATTGCCGTCGCGCAGCAGTTTGTCGACCCAGTTCTCACGGGTGCCACCAAAGGAAGCGGTAATGCCACCCTGGCTGGCAATGCGGTCGCGCAGGGCTTCGGTGCCGCCCCAGCTGCCGTGGCTGTTAATCACCGGGTAACCGAGCTTTTCAGTGATGTCGAGAATACGGGCAGCGGCCTTGCGGCTGATGTGGTCGGTTTCGATCATCATCTTGCGGCGAATCAGCTCCTGGACCAGGAAGTCGCCCAGATCCGTCAGGCCACGGCGGTTACACAGGTGTTCAGTGCCCTGGCGCGGGTCCAGCGCTTGCAACTGTTCCGGGGTTTCCGGGAAGCGGTCGCCGATGTAGTCCATCTGGAACAGCAGCTGGTCGATGATGCCGAAGGGCTGCATGGCAGCATTCTGGTCTGTTTCATCGCCAACAAATTCAGTGCCTTCGGGGCATTCCTCGAATTCGATGGTGTGGCCGGTTTCCAGCAGGTTGCCGGCATAGAGCACCGGGCCAATGCCGACACCGGAGGTGAGATCCGGCAAGTGGCCGCCAAAGGCGTTATCGAACTTGTGAACCGGGAAAATGTTGCGCACACCCAGTTGGTACAGCTTGTCCAGCCGCTCCACGATGTCTTGCCGGGTACATTCGGCCACATCCAGGAATTCGCCGCACTTAAGCACCTTGGACATTTCAATGCCCAGTACCACCGCCAGCTTGCCATCGTCGATGACGTCCCGGGCTTCGCCGGAACTGGTGACAATCTGGAACCAGCCTTCGCCGGGGCCGCCATGCTGGGCATCAATGTAGTCCTGCATTTCATACATGCGCCGGATCTGCAGCAGGATGGACTCCATCGGGTCGCAGTCGTTCTGTTTCTGGGGATTGATGCGGCACAGGATCTCGTTGTGCACCAGGTGGTTCACCAGGATTTTCATACCGGAATAGTGGGCCCGCTCAAGCCAGCGGTAGTAGCTCTGGTGGTGTTGCAGGGAGTTGTACCGGGGCCAGTCGTTAAAGCTTGGCCAGCCTTGGGTATCGTGGGGGCCTGTGCCGCTGGTGACCAGTTCCAGGAAGCCGGTGGTGCCCCAGGGGCCGTGGGCAACTTCGCAGTCTTCCAGCGCATGGGTTACGCCGAATTTGTGGAAGGGAGCGCCGTAGTTGATGCGCCCGCCAATGAACTCGTAGGCGGAAATATGGGAATGGGTATCCACGTAGCCGTAGATATCGTCGTTATCGATGCCCTGGATGCCTTTGAAGCGATCTACTTCTTTCAGGTAGATGGCCGGGCCACGGTGGTCGGCCACCTCCAGGTTCAGGCCGGCCTCCGGGTATTCGGTGCAGCCTTCGGCTTCAGTGAAGGTAAAGGTATTGGCGGCATTGCGCAGGGACGGCGACGAGAGTGTTAATCCCTCTTCCGAGGTGCCTAACAAAAGACCGGTGACCGCCGAGGTCATGGTGTACTGGTCTGCACCTTCATGCTTGTTCAGTTTCCAGACCGCCAGGTCACTGGGCCGGTCGACGGCGGCCAGTCGGGGCAGCAGGTCCACATTACCCAGTTGCCCGCCGGCAAAATCCAGGCTTTCACCCAGCTCCCTCAGAATGCCGCCCAATGGCAGCACCGGATCCAGCACCAGATTGACGGTATCTCCCAACCCGGACACCAGGTAACTGAGTTCACCAATGAAGTGCCCGCCGGCATCCAGGAACTCACCGCCCGGATCGCTGATGCCCAGCAGTTCAAACTGGCCAATCTGGCTGTCTTCCCGGGAGAAACCGGACATCATCAGGTAAGAGCCCAGCTCGGTGGGCCGCATGGTGAAGCGGGCGGCCTTTCCGGCATCCGGAGTTACGCTGTACTGGCCATCAGCTACCTCGGATACATACAAACCATCCGCCTGCAGGCTGTAGCAACCGTTGGCAAACTGGTAGCGGGTGTCTTTCCAGGCGTAGGCACGGGCCTCAGGCTGCGAACCGGCCCCGGCCTGGGGCGGATTCTTGTCGGCAGGCTGTTGTGCCGCGGCTTCGCTCTCATCAGCAACCGCATCGGAGCCTCCATCGCCCCCTCCACAACCGGACAAAGCCAGAACCAAACCGGCTAACGCAAAACATGCCAGACCACGCGGGCGGAATTCAGCAGCCACAGCAGACCTCCTGTTCGGGGTAATCCCCGTTTTTGTTTTTGATTGTGATCTGTATCGTACTGCAGTACGTATACTTACTGCTTCATCATGCCGGATAAGGTAATAGGTCGTCACGTAAGGGCGGCGGTCATATCGGGCCAAATTCAAATGAGCGTTCGAATCCGGAAGGTTTTCAGCATACTGTGCGAGCATCGCCGGTTTACAAAATTTGATGATCGCCCCTAATATGCTGATTCAACGACATACAAATACAAAAGGTTTTCCGCAATGATCAGTCTTGTCGTAAACGGAGAAAAACGGTCCCTGGATGTAGACTCAGACACCCCGCTGCTGTGGGTGCTCAGAGACGAACTGAACCTGAAAGGCACCAAGTTTGGATGTGGTGCAGGGCTTTGCGGTGCTTGCACCGTGCACGTGGGCGGAACCCCCACCCGCGCATGCCAGACTCCGGTAGAGGCCGTAAATGGTCAGGAGATCACCACCATAGAAGGCCTCAGCAAAAACGGTGAACTGCACCCGTTGCAGCAGGCCTGGGTAGAACATGGTGTGCCCCAGTGCGGTTACTGCCAGTCTGGCCAGATCATGACCGCCGCCCACCTGCTGGAGCAGAACCCTTCCCCCAGCGAAGACGATATTGTGAACGCGATGGCCGGCAACCTATGCCGTTGCGGCACCTATCACCGAATTGTCGAAGCGGTTAAATCGGCGTCTTCCACCTGATCACAAGAATTCGAGGCTATACCCATGGCGATGAACCGACGGGACTTTCTGAAAGTGTCCACCAGCGCATCCGGTGGACTGGTGTTGTCACTGTCACTGCCCGGCTGTGCCACTGTTGATACCGGTTACTCCGAAAACGCCGGTATCTGGCGCCCGGATGCCTGGCTGGAAATCCAGGACAACGGAAACATCTACTTCACCCTGGCCCGGGTTGAAATGGGCCAGGGCACCTACACGGGCCTGACCACGCTGATTGCCGAAGAGCTGGACGTAGAGCCAGCTTCTATCAAGCCCCGCTTTGCACCCGTAGCGAAGGAATACCTGAACCCTGCCTACAAGCTGCAGATTACCGGCGGCAGCACCAGTGTTGCCACCTCCTGGGAACCCCTTCGCCGGGCCGGCGCAGAAGCCCGCTATATGCTGATGATGGCAGCAGCGAAGGTCTGGCAGGTAGAAACCGACAACTGCAGCACGCAGGATGGCCGTGTGGTACACCCCAACGGCATCGACAGCCTGCCCTACGCCAGGCTGGCATCCCTGGCGGCCAGTGAAATTCCCCGTATCGAGGTTCCCTTGAAGCCCCGCAGCGAGTGGAAGTACATCGGCAAGCAGATGAAACGGCTGGATGCCGAAGCCAAGGCCACCGGCACCGCCGTGTACGGCATTGATATCGAACAGCCGGGCATGCTGTATGCAGTGGTTACCCGCCCGCCCCGCTATGGCGCGAAGGTGAAATCTTTCAACAAGGCGGATGTCACCATCCATTCCGGCGTAAAGGATGTCTTCGAGATTGAACGGGGTGTGGCGGTGGTCGCCACCTCCTACTGGCGTGCCCGTAAGGCCCAGAGAGCCCTTCAGGTCGAATGGGATAACGACGACGCCATCACCCTGTCGACAGAGAGCGTGTTCCACCATTACTACAAGGATTCGGAACAGGATGCCGGTGTCAGCGAACGGGAAGACGGCGACTATGCGCAGGCCGAAGAGCAAGCCGGCAAGGTTCTGCACGCTGACTACGAACAACCCTACCTCGCTCACTTTGCCATGGAGCCGATGAATGCCACCGCCTGGTACAAGGGCGACGCCATGGAAGTATGGGCATCTACCCAGGCCCCGGACCTCGGGCGCATTGCTGCCGCCCGGGGCTGCGATCTTTCACCGGGCGATATCACGATACACACCACGTTTCTGGGTGGCGGCTTTGGCCGGAGGCTGACCAACGATTACATCGAGGAAGCCGCTGCTGTGTCTTACCGCATGAAGGCCCCGGTAAAGCTGGTCTGGTCCCGGGAGGAAGATACCCAACACAGCCCCTGCCGCCCGGCCATGCTGCACCGGATGCGGGCCGCGGTCAGCGGCAACAGGCTCGAAGGCTGGCACCACCAGATTGTCGGGCCGCAGATCCTTGACTGGTATATCACCAACGCGGCACCGGCCCAGTACCCCTGGGCTCCGAAAATGCTTTACAACACCCTGGGGCGGGTGGGCCTGGCTGCCGAAGGGTTAGCCACGCCGAAAGATGTCTCCGCCATTGAAGGCGCCATCGACTATCCGTATCAGGTGCCTAATGTGGAGCTGCGACATACCCACAGCGACCCGGGCTTCCCGATCACCTGGTGGCGCTCGGTGGGTTATTCCCATAACGGCTTTGCGGTGGAAACCTTTATGGACGAAATCGCCCATGAACTGGGGGAAGACCCCATTGCGTTCCGCCGGGCCAGGCTTCAGAACCAGCCCAGGCACCTTAAGGTACTTGACCGGGTGGCAGAGATGTCCCGCTGGAACAGCACCAGTGCTTCCGGGCGTGCCAAGGGCGTGGCAGTGTTCCAGAGCTTCGGTACCTTCGTAGCCCAGGTGGTTGAGGCGAGCATTGAAGGCAGCGAGATCAAGGTACACAAGGTGTGGTGCGCCGTGGATTGCGGCCAGGTGGTAAACCCGTCGGTGGTAAGCGACCAGATCAAGGGCGGCATTCTGTTCGGCCTGTCAGCAGCGCTGTGGGGTGAGATCACCCTGGCAGATGGCAAGGTGCAGCAGAGCAACTTCCACGATTACCCGGTGATGGCCATGCACAACTTGCCAGATGTTGAACTGGATATCGTAGACAGCAACGAGGCACCTACCGGTGTCGGCGAGCCCGGGGTTCCACCGGTTATCCCTGCTCTGGGCAACGCCCTGTTCCGGCTGACCGGCGTTCGCCAGCGCAGGCTGCCCCTGAAAGCCACCGGCTGAAGTTCCTGACACCTCAACTGAAAAGAGCCCCGACCGGGGCTCTTTTCGTTACTGCTTATGCTGGCAAAACTTACTGCCAGATAACCGGTTTCTTCTGCCCGTACCAGGCGTCTACCTTCTGCTGGTAGGTGTCTTCCACCACGTTACGCTTGAGCTTCAGGGTCGGGGTCAGGAAGCTGTTCTCGATGGTCCACTCGTCTTGCATCACGATGATGAACGCCAGCTGCTCGTGGGGATCAACCTGCTTGTTGATGTCCTGGATGAGCTGCTTCAGGCTGTCCTCGATTTCCTTTTTCAATGCTGCATCGTCTTGCACCAGGGGCCGCAGCTCTTCGTTCAGCATCACCATGGCAAAGGGTTGGGTCTGGTTAGCACCGGATACACAGCACACCTCAATGGACTCATGGGCCATCAGCAGGTTTTCCAGCTTGGCGGGTGCAATGTACTTGCCTTTGCTGGTTTTGAAGATTTCCTTCAGGCGACCGGTAAGCTTCAGGCGCCCCATCTCGTCGATCTCGCCCTTGTCACCGGTTCTGAGGAAGCCATCTTCGGTGAAAGCTTCCACAGTTTTCTCGTCATCCTTGTAATAACCCATCATGGTGGCCGGGCTCTTCACCTGGACTTCGCCCTGCTCGCTGATGCGGGTTTCTACCCCTGGCAATGCTTCGCCCACGTAGCCGGTGCGGGTTCGGCCCGGCTTGTTCATGTGGGAATAGGCAAAGTTTTCAGACATGCCGTAGCCTTCCAGCAGCTCCAGCCCCAGGTTGCGATACCAGTCCAGCACATCGTGAGACAAGGGCGCGGAGCCAGAGCCAGCCAGCTTTACCTGGTCCAGGCCCAGGTTCTTCAGCACCTTCTTCTTGATCAGTTTGTTCACCAGCGGGATCTTCAGCAGGCGGTCCAGCTTGTGCTTGGGCACCTTCTGCAGCACGCCGTGCTGGAACTTCACCCACAAGCGAGGTACAGACAGGAACAGCGTGGGCCGCGCCCGCTGCAGATCCTGCACGAAGGTATCCAGAGATTCGGCAAAGAACAGCTGGAAGCCAGCGTACAGCGAACCCAGTTCGACAAACGTACGCTCGAACACATGGGCCATGGGCAGGTAAGACAGCATGCGCTCATCCGGCCCCACGTTCAGGGTTTTGATGCCGCCTTCTGCGGCAAAGGCCATGTTGTCGAAGCTGAGCATCACACCCTTGGGCCGCCCGGTACTGCCGGAGGTATAAACAATGGTGGCCAGCTCTTCCGCATCCCGCACCGGGTTGCCCTGCAGCGGCTCGTTGCCGGCAACAATTGCGTTCCAGGTTTCATAGTTGTTGGGCGGGCTGAGCGGGTACGAAATGCAGCGAACGGAATCCGGAACACCCGGCTTCATGCTCGGCCAGTCATCCAGCTTGCCCACAAACAGCACTTCACAGCCGGCGTGGTTGAGTACGTAGTTGACCGTGTCGGCATTCAGCATCGGGTACAGGGGCACAGAAATATGCCCCGCCAGCCAGATAGCCCAGTCGGTCATGATCCAGTGGGCGCAGTTCTTGGAGATAATCCCGATCCGGCTCTTCTCCGGCAGGTCCAGAGACTTCAGGTAAGCCGCCATGCGCCGGGCTTCGTCCACCGCGCGGCCCCAGGTGAATTCATCCACCGTACCGTCGCCCATGGGCTGGGTCATGTAGAGCCGGTCTTTGTGGTTGTTTTCCCACTGGTAAAGCATATCCAGTGGCAGCTTGGCGTTGGTGCTCATGGTTCTTCCCTCTCGCACTGAAGGTTCATTGTTAGTGTTATGTGTAGTTTAGCCACTCAAATACTTTATAAATTGACCGCAAAGCCGGACTTCGGAAACATTGGGGTCAGGCCGGACAGTATTCGATTTTTGTTTAATACCGTAAACAGGTAATCTGGCAGCCACAACCAACAACAAGAGCATGACGATGGCCAGCTACACCATTGAAATTGATGAAACTTTTGATGTACCAAGGCGAAAAGTCTTCGCCCTGTTTGCCGACCATCACCGTTTCGGGAAAATGATCGGTGCTCCGGTAAAACGCATCAAAGACAGTGACCAGGCCGATCCGAACGGTACCGGCTCGGTACGTAAAATCGGCATTGGCCCCCTGTCCCTGCAGGAAACCGTACTGGTTTTCGAGCCGGACTCGCTGATTGAATACACCATCACCAGCCTTAGCCCGATTCGAAATCATATGGGGCGTATTCGTTTTTATGACACGCAGGAAGGCCAAACCCGGGTCAGCTACACCATCACCTTCGAAGATATTGTGCCGTTTTCAGGCAAGGTGGTCAGTGCAGCGCTGGAGCAGGGCCTGAAGCGTGGCATCCGCCGGGTTCCGGAGCTGGCGTAGCCATAGCAACAATCCGTTACTTGATGAATATCAGATAATTGACCTGTGGCAAGGCCCGGCTTCCCGCTGTTCGGTAGTCTCCAAACCTTATTGCAATATCCGGCCATCGCGGTGCCTGGGCACCGCGGTAATGGCCTGTAACCTATTGTTGTGCGGGAGACCCTAATGGCAGTTGAGCCGATCGTTCTGTTCGACAACGGGCACCACAAGTGCCTGATGTTTGATTCTTTGGTAACCGGCGAGGGCGTTCAGTCCAACCAGTTCCTGATTGTAGATGGTGACCACGAAGCCCTGCTTGATCCCGGCGGAGACCTTACCTATACCCCGCTGTCGGTGGCTGCCTCCAAGTACATGAACATCCGTGAGATGGACTATGTATTTGCCTCCCACCAGGACCCGGACATCATCGGTGCGATTGACCGCTGGATTGTGCACACCAAGGCCAGCATCGTAACCTCCAAGCTGTGGGCCCGTTTCCTGCCCCACCTGGTGTCCAGTTACGTAACCAACCAGCTCAGCGGCAGCGTGTACGATCGCATCATCAGCATTCCGGACCAGGGTGCGAAAGTGCGTTTCGGCGACTCCCATATCCAGTGCCTGCCAGCCCACTTCATGCACTCTGTTGGTAACCTGCAGTTCTATGATCCGGTCTCGAAGATTCTGTTCTCCGGAGACCTTGGCGCCTCTCTGGGTGGTGAAGACGATCACAAACCGGTGGAAGACTTCGACAACCACATCCAGCACATGATTGGCTTCCACCGCCGGTATATTGCCTCTAAAAAGGTGTGCCAGCTGTGGGCCAACATGGTCCGTGATATGGACGTATCCATGATCGTGCCCCAGCACGGCAAGCGTTTTGAGGGGCCGGCCATGGTTGACCGCTTCCTGAACTGGGTCAGCAGCATGGACTGCGGCATCGACCTGATGACCCAGGACAACTACCGTCCGCCGGTCGATTTTGTGTGATTTCCCCGGTTTCCGCAGGGATGCGGAAACCTCCTTCTGCATTCCTTGCGCAATCACCCCTGTCGCAAATCCCTCAGGTTCAGTAAAATCCCGCTTTTGATCGTAAATCCGAGAGGCACCAACGATGGGCAGAGCCTACCAGAACCGTAAAGAATCCATGGCCAAGACGGCCGCGGCTAAAACCAAGGTTTACAGCAAGTACGGCCGGGAAATCTACATGAGCGCCAAGTCTGGCGGCCCCGACCCCCAGGCCAACCTGTCACTTCGCGGGCTGATCGAGCGCGCCAAGAAAGACCAGGTTCCCACGCACGTTATTGAAAAAGCCATCGAGAAGGCCAAGGGCGGCGCGGGGGAAGACTACTCGACAGCCCGTTACGAAGGTTATGGCCCCGGCAACTGCATGGTGATTGTCGACTGCCTGACCGACAACCCCAACCGCACCTTCGGCGACGTTCGCCTGGCCTTCACCAAGACCAAGTGCAAGATCGGCACCCCCGGCGTGGTTGCCCACATGTTCGACCACTGCGCTATTTTCGCGTTCAACGGCCAGGATGAAGAAGCCGTTCTTGAAGCACTGATGGAAGCCGATGTTGACGTGACCGACATCGAAAATGAAGACGGCAAGATCACCGTATTCACGCCCAACACCGAATACGCCAAGGCCAAGCAGGCACTGGAAGCGGCCTTCGAAGGCATCGAGTTCGATGTGGACGAGATCCAGTTCCTGCCGAAGACCACTACAGTTGTTCAGGGCGACGATATTCCCCTGTTCGAGAAGTTCCTCGACATGTTGAACGATCTGGACGACGTTCAGAACGTGTTCCACAACGCGGAACTTCCGGAAGAGGAATAACCCTCTCCCGTTTAGCTGTCACCGGAGCGCAGTATGGCTGGCACAGGCAACACACAGGCCCGGCGGGTGGTTATCCTGAAAACAGGGAGCACCTATCCGCAGATCAAGGATCAGTTCGGAGACTTTGATGCCTGGTTTACCCGTGGCTTGTCCAGCCAGCTGCAACTGACGGTCGTCGACGTAACGCAGACTCCGCCCCCGGGCCACCCCTCGGACTGGCAAGGCATCGTTATTACCGGCTCGCCGGCCATGGTCAGTAACCGGGAACCCTGGAGCGAACAAGCAGCCAACTGGGTGCGCCAGGCAGTAGAATACAATGTTCCGCTTCTGGGTGTCTGCTACGGCCACCAGCTCCTGGCACATGCCATGGGCGGCAAGGTGGATTACCATCCCAAAGGCCGGGAAACCGGCACCCGGCAGGTTCGCCTGTTTGCTGCTGCACAGAGCGATCCCCTGTTCAGCCTGCTGCCGAAAACCTTTCCGGCTCAGCTGACTCACAAGCAATCTGTGCTGGAGCTCCCTCCTGGCGCTGTTTTGCTGGGCGAATCCAACTTCGAACCGCACCAGGCTTTCCGGGTCGGTTACAATGCCTGGGGTGTGCAGTTTCACCCCGAGTTCACCGAACACATCATGAAGGCCTATCTGGAAGTCCAGTACCCTGACCTTCAGGCCGAGGGGCTGGATGCCAATGGCTTGATGGCCTCGGTGCAACCGGCCGAAGACGCAGCCCGCCTGCTGCAGCTGTTTTCGGAACGGATCCTCCGGCACAGCGAAACCTGAGCCAGGCGCCCCACACCAAAGGAATGATGCTGCCATGACAATGAAGTTACTCGCCGCAGCCCTGTTATTGATCCTGGTCAGCCTCGGGCTATGGCACACCCACAAGCCCTTGCCGGCCGGCCTTGCCTACCGGGGCGATGTTCTGCCCCTCGAAGCGCCTGAACTGCTGACCGACACCACGCTGCACTTCCCTGATGGCCGCTCCGAACTGGACCACGAAATTTTCGACGAGATGTTCCGGCTGATCGGACAGGCCGAAACATTCATCCTGCTGGATATGTTCCTGTTCAACAGCACCGGCCCCGAAGACAAGGGATTACGGCCCCTGGCACAGCAGACCGTCGATGCGCTGATTGCCCGAAAGCAATCGCAGCCCGGCATCGACATTGTGGTCATCACAGACCCGCTTAACACCTTCTACGGCGGCACCCGATCGACGCTGTTCGAAGCCCTCGAAACTGCCGGCATTCAACTGGTCATCACCCGGCTGGAACCCCTGCGGGACAGCAACCCGGCCTGGTCATCATTATGGCGGCTCTGCTGCCAGTGGCTGGGCAACAACCCCGATGGTGGCTGGCTGCCAAACGCACTGGGCACGGAGCCCGCCACCGTTCGCAGCTACCTGGCCCTGCCCAACTTCAAGGCCAACCATCGCAAGGTACTGGTTGCCGACGAGGGCGATCGCTTCCGTGCTGTGATCACCTCCGCCAACCCCCACGATGGCAGCAGCCGGCACAGCAACACCGCCCTGGCCTTCAATGGCCCGGCAGTCACCGATGTGGTTCGCAGCGAACGCGCGGTTATGCATATGTCCGGCGCAGATACCACCACAATTGACCGCTGGATCAACACATTGGAGGCCATGGCCGGCGAACACCAGGAATCCGGCAGCAGCATTCAGGTACTCACCGAATCCGCCATCCGGGACAAGGCCCTGGCGATGATTGACCAGAGCCAGCCCGGGGACAGTCTCGACATGGCCATGTTCTACCTGTCCCACCGCCCCATCATCGAAGCCCTGATATCCGCTCAGCAACGGGGCGTGAGCATCCGGCTGTTGCTGGATGCCAACAAAGACGCCTTCGGCCACGAGAAGAACGGCATTCCCAACCGCCCGGTGGCTAACGAGTTGAACCAGGCAGGAGTTGCTGTACGCTGGTGTAACACCCACGGGGAGCAATGCCACAGCAAACTGCTGATCCGGACCCCTAGCGATGGCCAACAGGAAATGCTGCTGGGCTCTGCCAACTTCACCCGCCGCAACCTGGACGACCTGAACCTGGAATCCAACGCATGGGTGCAGCTCCCGGCCGACCACCCCGTTGCCACTAAGGCGACTGATTACTTTGAGCTGCACTGGAACCATGGCCCGGACAGCAATCCGGTACTCAGCCTGCCGTGGGCACGGTGGCAGGAGGCGTCCAGGTTCCGTTACTGGCAGTACCGGGTGATGGAAGCCACCGGGCTTTCCACTTTCTGAGGAACCCTTTCTTGTTGGTGAACGTTTTGTATGTTGAACAGCGACACAGTTCAAACTAGTGTCTTTGTAAACAACTGAGAAAGGAGTCTGTCATGAACGCCATGCGACGTTACACCAAGCAGTTTTCTCTGGTGATGGCCCTGCTGATGGCCTTTGCCACCACCTTCTCCGTTTCTGCCCACGCCGGCATGGTGGGCACCGGTGAGCTGATCCAGCAACAACAGACCGACATCGACCGGCAACAGCTGCTGGAGATGCTGGAGCAGCAGGAAGTAAAAGAAAAGCTGGCCGAGCTTGGTGTCAGTGAAGACCAGGTGGCCGAGCGCATCCAGAACCTGACCCCCGCCGAACTGGCAGACTTCGAGCAGCAACTGGCCGAAGCACCCACCGGTGAAGGGGTTGTCGGTGTGATCGTCCTGTTCCTGCTGGTGTTCATCATCACCGACATGCTGTGCGCCACCGATCTCTTCTCGTTCATTAACTGTATCCGGTAAACTACCGAACCATGCTCAAAAAGCTCGCCGGTTTCAGCAGGTTGATGGCCCTCACGGGCCTGGTTCTGCTGGCCGGCTGCGCAACTACCCCGCCCTGGCCCGAACCATCAGCCACCAACAATGATGCACAGCCCGCGTCGACCTTGCTGAAGGAAGTACCGTTCTATCCCCAGGAAAAGTACCAGTGTGGCCCGGCCTCACTGGCCACCATGCTCAACAGTCAGGGGCTGTCCACCGATCCGGACATCCTGAAAGAGCTGGTGTACATTCCTGGCCGGGAAGGCTCATTGCAGGTGGAGATGGTGGCCGGGGCGCGCTCCCACAATATGGTGGTGTATCCACTGCAACCGGAAATTGATGCCGTACTGGCGGAAGTTGCGGCTGGCAACCCGGTACTGGTCATGCAGAACCTGCGCTTCAACTGGTGGCCGCAATGGCACTTTGCCGTGGTGGTGGGCTTCGACGCCCGGGAGGAGGAGCTAGTACTGAACACTGATACCCGCCAGCATTACCGGATGCCCTACAAAGCCTTTCACGCCACCTGGAACCGGGCTGAACGGTGGGCCGTGGTGATCCTGCCACCGGACACGTTACCGGCAACCGCCGAGCCCCTGCCCTGGCTGAGGGCCGCCCATGACCTGGAAACCACCGGTCACAGCCGTGCGGCACGGGAGGCCTACCAGACCGCGCAAACACGCTGGCCCGAACACTCTGCCCCGATCATGGCACTGGGTAACCTGGCCTATGCACAACAGCAGCCGCAACAAGCGATCGAGCACTTTCTGAAAGCTGTGAAGCTATTCCCGCAAGCCCCTGAAGGCTGGAACAACCTGGCCTATGCCCTGTCGGCCAATGGCTGCCCTGAAACAGCCAAAAAAGCCCGGGCCTGCGCAAGCGCCCTTGCCCCTGACCGCTTCAAAAATAAAGCAGACAACCTGCCCGGCCCCATCCAAAACGCCACGCAGCAATGCCCGGCCATTCCCCAATGTCCTGCCGAGGCGCCTTGAACCGGGTCAGGCCCGCTTTCGGAACAGCGCAACATCCTTTCTCGGCACCTCCAGCTCCCAGCCGAAATGTGCGGCCAGCCAGGCAAAGGTTTCTTCCCGGTAGAACACCACGTGGGTCGGGTCTCTGCGGTAATGCCAAGTGGCAAAGCGGTCATCCGCGTTCTGGAAACAAGTCATGATACCCAGCCAGCCTCCGGGCTTTACCAAGGCGTCGAGCTGTCTGAACACCTGGGCAGGCTGGTGCAGGTGTTCCACGACTTCGGTACAGGTCACAAAATCATAGGTCTGGTTCAGCACTTCCCTTTCTGGTCTGAAGAAGGGATCGTAAACCGACATCGGGTGGCCAGCCTCCTCAAACATGCTAGCCAGCGCGGGCCCGGGACCACAGCCAAAATCCAACCCGTGGGCGCCCGGGGAAAGCTTTGCCAGTAGAGGCCCGACAAGCTTTGACAGAAACTTTCGATAGCCGGGGTCTTCTGGCTGATTATCGTGCAACTGGTAGACAGCCCGTTCCTCCTGCTCAGACAAGTAGAACCCCGGCGCCATCAGGGTTGCCTGGCAAGTGCCACAACGCAGGTAAAGTTTGCCTTCTACCTCCATAAACGGTGCGAGTGTGCGGCTCTCACAAACCGAACAGCACTCGGACAACTCTGTATTGGATGCTGTGGCACCACCTGAAATCATGGGAGACAAACCTGTCTGAAGTTTCATTGTCATATCCGGCCATGCGGCCAATTTGTGACCAGTTGCCGGATATCCACCGTAACACCGCGCCTATACTAACCCCGTACACAGCCTCGGCACAGAGACGGAAACATGGATTCGTTGAACAACCTTGCACTGGAGGTGCCGATTATCTCGGCCCGCTATGCCCGCCGTTTTATCCGGTTTATGGAAAACCGCGGGGTTAAACGCCACGCCATCATGGCGGAAACCGGCATTACCGACGACCTTCTGAACAACCCTGATGCCAGCGTAACCATGAGCCAGGTGCTGCTCCTGCTCCGCCAGGCCGACTGGCTGATGCACGACGAACGGGCCGCCTTCGAATTCGGACAGCAGCTGGACCTGCCCAGCCACGGCTTGCTCGGCTTTGCCGTGCTGGGCCAGGAAAATCCCCGCCGCCTGGTCAGCATGATTGTTCAATACCTCCGGGTGGGCTTGCCACTGATGGATATGGAGCTGGAATCCAGCGGTTCCACCATTCGCATCCGGTTGATCGATACCTGGGGAGTGGGCGATCTTCGGCCCTGCCTGACCAAGATCTACATGGGCAGCATTCACCGGGTCTCCTCCCAGGTATGCAGCCATTTCACCTTCCAGTTCGACTTCCCGGGCAAAGCCAGCCAGAAAGACTGGCAATTGCTGGCGCCAGACAGCGAGTTCGAATTCGATGCTGGCATCAGCCAGGTGATCATGCCCCTGAACGGCACCCCGATTCGCAAAGACGACGCCAGCCTGGAATTCCTGGTGGCCAGGACCCGGCACGGTGCCCGGGAGACACCCCGGGAAGCAGACGAGACCGTTATGCAGGTACGGGAACTGATCATGAGCCAGCCCGGGCGCCCCTGCACCACCGAGAATATCGCCCGCCGCCTGGAGATCAGCCCCCGCACGTTGCGGCAGCACCTTGCCAGCGCCGGCACATCCTTCCGGGAACTGCGTAACGAAATCCGGGAAAACTTTGCCACTTTGTACCTGAAAGACACCAATGTGCCGCTGGAATCCATTGCAGAAAAACTGGGATTCAGTGACCAGGCCGGTTTCACCAAGGCCTACCGTTCCTGGACCGGTCAGACCCCGGGCGACATTCGCCGGCAGACCCGCAGTAAAAAGTGACCGGCGTTCCCCGGCCGTTTTGACACCGTTCACGGTTTGAACAATAACCCACCCTGATTTCCGTTTAAGACAAAAATGGTGCCGCCACCAGCAATGACCGGCGGCACCCACTCCCCGTCTAATAACCCTGCATTCATGCGTAAACGCGTATGGCACGGGATCTTTGCAAGTCCGATCGAGCAGTCCTTATCGGTGTTGTCTGCAACCCCAACTACAACAAAGAAGATACACAGAGGACGAACTCATGAAACTCAGGAACCTCAACACGAGCGTTCGCAAGCTCGGTCCCGCCGTTGCGGCGGCGGCCTTGATGGCCGGCGGTGCATCAAATGCGGCAGCCGAACAGGTCTCTACCGAACTGGCCTTTGAATGCCCATTCCCGCTGATTGGCGACCAGCCCATCCGGGCTACCATCAGCGCAGATATTCCTTCCGTAGTGTCTGTGGGTGACACCATCCCCGCATTCACCGTTGATGCCATCACCGTAGTCAATGACGATGCCCGCACCGGCCTCAAACTGGTTCAGTCCGCCACACTCGAAGGCGTTGCCACCAGTTACAACAGTGTTGTGACTGCAGGCAGAACCGTTGAACAAATTGTGAAGCTGGACATTCCGCCCACGCCGGTTCCCGAAACGTCAGGCGAATTCAATGTTCCGGCCTCCGGCATGTCTCCGGAATTCCTGGTTACAGAGGATGATATTGGCGAACTGGTCATCCGTGTTGGCGCCCTGCAACTGGACCTGACTGCGCGCACCGCCAATGGCGCCATTGCGCCCGCTCCGATCGGTGAAATCCTGACTGACTGTGTTCAGTTGCCAGGCCAGGACAACCTGCTTCAAACCATCACCGTGGGTGGTGAAGTGGTTGAAACACCGCGCATCACCGTAGGCGCTGAAGAACTGGCCTTCGGTGCGGTACAGGCCGGCCTGAGCGCTCAGCAGTCCGTATCCATCACCAACACCGGCAGTGCAGCCCTGGGCCTGAACAACATTGCCATCAGTGGTAACGATGCTGACGTCTTCACCCTGAATAACCAGTGTGGCTCCAGCCTTGCGCCGGACGCTTCCTGTGCGGTTGATGTCACCTTTGCTCCAAGCACCGATGGCACCCGTAGCGCAACCCTGACCATCGAGTCTACCGATGCCGAAACCCCGAGCATCGACGTTGCCCTGTCTGGCCGCGGCACCCTGGCTCCGACACCGGAAATCTCGGTATCTCCGGAATCGGTCGAACTGGGTCGCGTTCTGTCCGGAACCAGCGAATCCGCGCAGGTTACCATTGCCAACAACGGTAATGCCGCCCTGCAAATCAACAGCATTGCCCTGGAAGGTGCCAATGCCGCTGACTTCCTGCAGACCAATAACTGCACCACGGTTGCCGCTGGCGCCAGCTGCTCTGTCGACCTGAGCTTTGCTGCCGGTGCACCGGGTGTGTATAGCGCGGCCCTGGTCGTGAACTCCAGCGACGAAGAAAACACCACCGTAACCATTCCGGTGCGCGCAGAGTCTTATGAAGAAAGCACCGGCGGCCCAGACCCCATTGAACTGCTGTTGGGCCTGGAAGGCTCCACACTGATCAAGGCAACCGGCGGCTCCCTGCCCCTGACTGGCTCTATCGCTACCCTTCTCGACCTGGCTGCCGGCACTTTTGAAGCAGACCTGGAAGTTCAGCCAACCTCCGGCAACTTCTCCATCAAGGTGCTGTTCAGCAAGATCAATGCTGCCGCCAACGTGGAATTCGAGCAGGCTGCGGTAACCACCGGCTCCCTGGTAAACGGCAAGCTGACTGCCAACTCCCAGCTGTATGTGAAAGTACCCAAGGTTGCTATCAAGATCGGCTGGCTGCCAATTCGCATTGGTGGTGGTTCCGAGTGTCAGACCCGCGATCCGATCAACATCGAGCTGAAGTCGGTTGAAGGCTCCAACTTCTCACCGGCCACTGGCGGTACCGTAAGCGGTGTATACGAGCTGGGCGCGCTGGAAAACTGCGGCCTGCTGACCAGCCTGCTGAACCAGTTCATGACTGGCCCGGGCAACACCATCAACCTGGACCTGACTCCTCAGTTCTAAAAGTTCCGGCTTGGCCGGAAAGGGTTACAGCCGGTATCGGCCGGCTGTAACCCGAATCAGGAAAGAAGAGAAAACAAAATCAAAAAAGGAACGACGAAATGAAAAGCCTGAAAAAATCTGCGTTAGTGCTGGCCATGGCAGGCCTCCCGTTTGTGGCCCAGGCCGACCTGAAACCCATTGATGACGCCCAGATGGGCAGCATCACCGGTCAGGCCGGTGTGACTATCGAGCTGGAAACCCGTGTGGACATCGGCGAATTCCGGTACACCGATGAAGGTTCCCTGTCTATCAAAGACATCTCGATTGGCGGTGCGAATACCACTGGTCTGTTCTCTGAAATCACTGATTTCCGGGATGCACTCGGGCTGGACGCCACCACTAACCTGATCGACAACATTGCCATCGAGATCGATGTAGCTGCTGACGGCGACGCAATCATCAACGTATTGCCGCTGACCGCTGCGCCGATCGACTTCGGCGTAAGCACCGGCGAGTGGACCCTGGAAGGCCACACCGATTCCACCCTGCTGGCCAGCAACTTCAACATGGTCGGTGCCTTCACTAAGGTAGGCATCACCGTTGACACCGCTACGGACAGACTGAACCTGAACACTAAGGTAGGTATCTCTGACCTGGACGTTGACATCGACTTCCTGGGCCTCGGCATCCGTGACCTGAAAATGACCGGCGCCGACTACATGGGCACCAAGCTGGATGGCACCGCTGCAGCCGCGAACGTGCTGACACTCGGCGCCACCATTGATATGGACGTCTACAAGGCAACCCGTCTGGGCGGTTCCGGCGATGCGCTGGCCATCGACCTGAATACCTTCGCAGCGGATATGTCCATCGGCGAGGTTCTGGTAGGCGGCGCCAATATTGGTTCTGTGATGCTGGATAACCTCGTGGTTCAGGACACCACTATGCGTATTTACGGTCACTAAGGCCCCTGGGCCCGGTTCGCCGGGCCCTTTTTCTCTGCCCCCTTTCCTGCAAGCCTCCCGAACATTGCCCTGCACCCCGGCCGCCCGGCCAATGGCAACACAACGCACGGATGTGATAGTTGCCGTGTTAGGATTTCAGTGATCCACAGAATAAAACCACTGCTCCCCGAAAAGGAACACCCATGCTCTGGACCTTGCTCGCCATTGTCGCGCTGATTGTTGTTGCCACTTTCCTGCTGTTCCGGGTCAAAGACCTGTCCGAATTTGACGGCAACGAGTGGGCAGTGAAGGAAGTCGCACCCAATCCTGCTCACGATGAGGTGCTGTCACGCATTAAAGATATGGGCCGGGCATCAAAGGGACTGAAAGGCAAAGCCAGGCTGATTGCCCTGAGGAATCACCTGGACAGTCTGGGTGAGGATGTTGAAGTAACTTCAGAGATTCGTCATAACGACCAACCCAGGGGCGAATGGGTTATCGCCCCGGGCGTGGACACCCGACGACGGGTTCTGTATATCCACGGTGGCGCCTGGGCTGCCGGCAGCCCCCGCAGCCACCGGGCGATTACCGACAGGTTCTCGCAGCTGGCCAATGCCGCCGTTTTCGCCCTCGACTACCGGTTGATGCCGGAGCACCGCTTTATGGATGGCATCCGTGACTGCCGCCAGGCTTACACCTGGCTGTTAGCCCACGGCCCGGACGGTGAAGAAACTGCAGATTTTATGGTGGTGGCTGGTGATTCCGCAGGCGGCAGCCATACCCTGTCGCTGATTGCCTGGGTTCGGGACAATGGTATCCGCCAGCCGGATGCCGCAGTGGCACTGTCGCCGTCCACAGACCTCACCCTGACGGCCCCCAGCAACCGCGACAACATCCGCACCGACCCCCTGCTGGGGCCGGTGTTTGGCGGGCTCTCCAAGATTCCTTTGCCGGTGCTCTGGTGGGGCACACTGGCGGCATTCCGGATTTCCCCCACCAACCCGGTGGCTTCGCCGTTGCGCGGCAACCTGAACAACCTGCCGCCAACGCTGATCCATGCCAGCTCCACAGAAATGCTGCTGGACAACTCTACCCGCTATGCAGCCAAGGCCAGGGCTGAAGGTTCACCGGTTGAACTGCACACCTGGCAGAACATGGTGCATGTGTGGCACATCTTCACACCGCTGTTGCCAGAAGCCGAAGAAGCCTTCGAGGATATCCGTGCATTTCTGGAACAAGTTGAGAAAGGCGAGATATCAAAGGCCGCCAAGGGCCAGCTGTAAAGCGATAGCCGCCATCATCAGGCCAATAACGCCATCAATCACTCGCCAGGCACCGGGTTTGGAAAGAACCGGTGCCAGCCTGGAGCCGAACCAGGCAAGACCACCAAACCAGAGGATCGACGCGCTGCTGGCGCCGGCCACAAAAGTCACGGCACTACTCTGCTGGGCACCCACTGCCGGGATCAGCAACAGGGTGTCCAGGTAAACCTGCGGATTAAGCAGGGTTACGGCCAGGGTGGTCAGGATAACCCGTTTCAGGCTTCGCCCCACCTCACCCGACGCCTTCAGCGCTGCCCGGCCACGGCCCGCCCGCACGAACGCCTGCAGGGCCAGCCAGCCCAGGAAGGCAACACCCAGCCAGCGCAAGACTTCCAGCGCCTGGGGTGCCGCCATCAGGGCCGCACTCACGCCGAACATGCCGAGCGTAAACAGCAGTACGTCTGACACCATGCACAACCCGGCTGCCCACCAGTGGTGCTCCCGGCGAATGGCCTGGCTCAGGATGTAAGCGTTCTGGGCACCAATGGCCACGATAATACCGCCACACACCAGCAGACCGGTCAGGTAACTCTCAAGCATTCCAACTACTCCGAAAAAACTGGCGCAAGGATACCCGCGCGCCTCACAGGTGGGAACTCTTCTGGTTCAGGGCCGGGGCCGGCGAACACCAAACCAGTGGGGATAACGCAGCAGACAATAGAGCGCGACCATGTCGTACAGTGCATGCCAGGCCATGACCAGCGCCAGGCTCTGGCTGAACTGGTAGGCAACGCCCAACACTGCACCAAGGCCTGTGGCCATCACGAAATAGGTGAACGAAACATAGTGCACCAGGCCGAACAACACGGAAGCCGCAATAACCGCTGTCCAGGGGCCAGTGTGCTGCAGCAGCCAGCCCTGAATGGCCCCGCGAAACAACAACTCTTCCCCGACACCCGCCAGCACCGACAACGCCACAAGTACCGGCCAGCGATAACCGGCGGCAAAGTTATAGAGCGCTTGCATCTGGCTGCTCAGGTTATCCGGAAAAAGCCAGGGCACGCGGGATAACAACACCAGCACCAGGTAGGTACCAACCGCCCCCACTGTGCCGAACAGCGCCACCTCAACAGCATTCAGGCCATCAAGAAGCAGCGGGATCTCAAACAGCCAGACAGCAAACAGGCCGATTAAACCAATGCCGCCCTGAAACATCAGGGCGGTGGCTGAAGGCATGGAGGGACTTCCTCGTTCAGGCATGGATCAGTTGTCGAACAGATCCTTGACGGGGAACAGCGCATCGTAGCTCGGAGCCTGTTTCTGAGCCTTGGCCTGGAAGGATCTCATCATGTCTCCGGGGCGGAACATGCCGGCCTGCCAGGTAGCCATGTACTTCAGGCTGTCTTCCACACTGTGATCACGGCTGAAATTGATCATTTCCTTACAGCCGGTCACCGCCAGCGGCGAGTTGGCCGCAATCTGGGCAGCAATGGCCATCACACCTTCCAGCATCGCCTCCTGGTTCTCGTAAACGGTATTCACGAAACCAAGACGTTGGGCCTCTTCGGCGCCGAATTTGCGGCCGGTGTAGGCCAGTTCCCGCACTACGCCTTCGGGCATCAGCTTGGGCAAACGCTGCAGGGTGCCTACATCGGCGGTCATTCCCAGCTCAGTTTCCTTGATGGTGAAGTAGGCATCCACCGTGCAGTAACGACTGTCGGCGGCACACACCAGATCCAGCGCACCACCAATGCAGCCGCCGTGAACCGCCGCCAGCACCGGCAGGCGTACTTTTTCCAGCGAGCTCAGGGTGTCTTGCAACTGCAGTACGACTCTACGCAGGTTCTCAGCCATACGGCCGGGATCGCCGCTCATGGGCACGGATTTCGGATCAGAAAACACACCAAGGTCCATGCCGGCGGAGAAATGCTTGCCGGTAGAGGAGACCACAATCACCCGGGCGTCTGTGTTGGCTTCGATGTCATGCACGCAGCGGGGCAACTCCAGCCAGAACGCCTTGTTCATGGAGTTCAGCGCTTCAGGGCGGCTGAACTGTACGTGGGCGATGTGGTCTTTTACTTCGATGTTAAAGCTTTCGTAGTTTGCGAGTTCAGACATGATGGGTTCCGTATCATCTCAGAGCAGGGTTTCGTATCATTAGGGGGCACATTACCGCGAAACGAGGCACGATGGAATTTACTTTCCTGGGCACATCCGCCGGAACACCAACCCGGTCACGGAACGTTACTGGCCTGGCCCTTTGCCGGTCCGGTCCCAAACCCTGGTACCTGGTCGATTGCGGAGAAGGCACCCAGCACCAACTGATGCGCACCCGCTATTCGGTGATGCAGCTGCGGGCAATTTTTATCACCCACATCCACGGTGACCACACCTTCGGGCTGCCGGGCCTGCTTACCAGCGCTTCCATGCTCGGCCGCACCGAGCCCCTGGACATCATTGCGCCGCCACAGGTGCGTCGGTTCATAGAGGCGACGATAGATAACAGCGACTCCAGCCTGAGCTACCCGCTGAACTTCATCAATTCCGAAGCGCACGATTTTTACTGGCAGGATGACAACGTGGGGGTTACCAACGTGGCGCTTTCGCACCGGGTTGCCTGTCGCGCTTATGTCTTTACTGAACGAAATCTGGAACGCCAGCTAAGGCAGGAGAAACTGACGGCGGACGGCATAGAGGCGGGTCCATCCTGGGGCGATCTGCAGAAGGGCAAAGACGTGCTGCTGGATGACGGCCGGTTGTTGAGGAGCGATGACTACACGGAGATACCCAGAACCGCCCGGCGCATCATTGTGGGTGGTGATAATGACACACCGGAACTGCTGAAAGATGCCTGCAACGGCACCCAAGTACTGATTCACGAGGCCACCTACACCCAGGACGTCGCCGACCGGGTCGGCCCCTGGCCCCAGCACAGCTCGGCGCAGCAGGTCGCCCGATTCGCCGAGAGCGTGAAACTACCTAACCTGGTGCTGACTCATTTCAGCTCCCGCTACCAGTCGGTACCTGGCGGCACGCCCCATATTAATCAGTTGGCGGCGGAGGCGTTACAGCACTACATAGGCCACCTGTTCCTGGCCAAAGATTTCGACACCTATCGTTTGGACAAAGACCTGACGCTGAACAAGCTCGATGACCACTGATTACCCGTTGTATCCGGGCGGCATCACCACCCATTCCGGGTCTTCAAATTCACCCAAAGGCCGGATCTCCACGAACGGCGCCGCGCTTTTGATGATGTCCATAATCCGGGGGTCCTTGGTTGCGTCCATGGCATCCCGGTCTGCCTTACTGTCCCAGCTGGCAATGGCAATCAGCTTGTTCGGCTCACCGATCTTCCGGTGCAATTCAGTGCCCCGCGCCCCCGGCGCCTGCTGAATCAGCTCGCTGGCTCTTACCCAGGCACCTGCATAATCCTCCGCCGTGTGGCCGTCCTTCACGGTGACTTCAAAAATATACTTCATAAAGCTGCCTCTGATTTGCCGACCTGTCGTTTCATGGTCCAGACTTGAAGACATAAGTTCAAATTCTGAGCAATGGAGACTGAACCATGTACAAAAAAATACTCGTACCTGTGGATCTTTCTCACATGGACAAGATTCCCAAAACCCTGAGCACCGCCATCGACATGGCAAAGCACTATCAGGCAAGCCTGTGCTACGTGACGGTCACCAATAGCACGCCCGGCGCCGCCGCCCACAACCCGAAAGAGCTTGCCGAGAAACTTGCCGGGTTTGCCCATGAGCAAGGCCAAGCTCACGGCATAAAAACGGACGCCAAGGTACTTGCGTCTGTCGATACGGCCGTGGAACTGGATTCCAAGTTACTGGGCGCCATCAAAGATACTGGCGCAGACCTTGTTGTGATGGCATCGCACACGCCCGGACTGGGAGATAAGCTGCACCTGCTGCGCTCTAACGCCGCTGAGATCGTAAAACACAGCGACATTTCGGTTTTCGTGGTTCGCTGATCGTTGAGGTAGACTGGCCAGACACGCCTAGGGAAGTTGTTGATGTCTGCGCCTGTCATTTTTGCTGTCTTCGCCACCACTCTGCTTGCCGGGTCGTTGTTTTACCTGTTTTTCTATCGCACCTGGCGGCGAAAGCGGGAACTGCAGCAGCCCTTCCCCAAACCCTGGCGAAGCTATCTGAAAAAGCAGGTACCCGCCTACAAACGGTTGGCACCGCAGCAAAGGAAGCGGCTTGAGCACCTGGTGCAGCTGTTTGTCTCAGAGAAGGACTATTACGGCTGCGATGGCTTTGAGGTAGACGACAGAGTACGCGTGACCATCGCTGGCCACGCCTGCCTGCTGATTCTGGAACGGCCGTTTTCAGACTACGATGAGGTGCAGAGTATTCTGGTGTATCCGGACGTCTACCGGGCTCAGGGCACTGAGAGCGACGGCCTGGTGGTAAGCCACAGTGACCAGGTCCGCGCCGGCGAAGCTTCCTCCCGTGGCCAGGTGGTACTGGCCTGGAGCGAGTGCGAAAACGCCATCGCCGAGCCACACAGCCCCCATAATGTGATCCTTCACGAATTCGCCCACCAGCTGGACTACCTGGACGGCACCGCTGATGGCGCACCACCACTGTATGGCGAGCAGGCCCGGAACTGGCAGGAAACCATGACCAAGGCCTGGGACCACCTGCAACACCGGCTGGAACACCACCATAAACCCTGGCTGGACCCTTATGGCGCCACCGAGCCGGCGGAGTTCTTTGCGGTGCTGACGGAAGCCTTCTTTCAGCAGCCGGAACACCTGCTAGAGGCGCAACCGGAGGTCTACAAGGCGATGTGCGGCTATTACCGGATAGACCCAAGGGACTTCAGCGCTCACCAGCCCTAAAGCCCGTCTCCTTTCACACCGAGGCGATCCAGGTACAGGTGCAGCTCGTCCACGCTGATATTCACATACTCCAGCACCCGGCCATACAGCATTACCGTCGGCACATTACGGCCGCCCAATTCCTTCTGGGTCTCGCTCAGGACGTAAAGTATCGTCCGTTCCGTTTTTGTGAGACCATCCCGCGCATCGGGGATCACCTCGTCTATTCCGCGTAAACTGCTCATATTTCTGAATCCGGTAAGCTGCCCATGGAAATCAAAGTCAATTATCTCGACAACCTGAGGCTTGAGGCCAAGTTTGACGATTTTACCGTCATCTCAGACCAGCCCGTCCGCTACAAAGGCGATGGCTCGGCGCCCGGCCCGTTTGACTACTTCCTGGCCTCATCGGCCATGTGCGCAGCCTACTTTGTGAAGGTTTACTGCAATGCCCGGGATATCCCCACAGACAACATCCGGCTGTCGCAGAACAACATTGTAGACCCGGAAAACCGCTACAAGCAGATTTTCAAGATTCAGGTAGAACTGCCGGAAGACATTTCCGACAAGGACCGCCAGGGCATCCTCCGCTCCATCGACCGCTGCACGGTCAAAAAGGTGGTGCAAACCGGTCCGGATTTCCAGATTGAAGTAGTGGAAAACCTGGACGAAGACGCCCAGGCCCTGCTGACTGCCGCTCCGGGCGGCGACTCCAGCACCTACATCGAAGGCAAAGACCTGCCGCTGGAACAGACCATTGCCAACATGAGTGGCATCCTGGCGGATCTCGGTATGAAGATCGAGATTGCCTCCTGGCGCAACATCGTGCCCAATGTTTGGTCCCTTCACGTGCGCGATACCGCCGCCCACATGTGTTTCACCAACGGTAAGGGCTCTACCAAAGAAGCGGCCCTGTGCTCGGCCCTGGGTGAATTCATTGAGCGCCTGAACTGCAACTTTTTCTACAACGACCAGTACTTCGGCCAGGACATCGCCAACAGCGAGTTCGTGCATTACCCGAACGAGAAATGGTTCCAGCCGGGTCCGGAAGGAGAACTGCCCGAGGGCATCCTGGACGACCATTGCCTGGCCATCTACAACCCCGATGGCGAACTGCTGGGCACCCACCTGTATGACACCAACTCCGGCACCCCGGAGCGGGGCATCTGCAGCATTCCCTACGTGCGCCACTCCGATGGGGAAACCGTGTACTTCCCCTCCAACCTGATCGAGAACCTGTACCTGAGCAACGGCATGAGCGCCGGCAACACCCTGCAGGAAGCGCAGGTGCAGTGCCTGTCCGAGATCTTCGAGCGGGCAGTGAAAAAAGAAATCATCGAAAACGAAATCGCCCTGCCGGATGTGCCGGATAGCGTGCTGGCCAAGTACCCGGGGATTGTCGAAGGCATCAAGGCCCTGGAAGAACAGGGTTTCCCGGTACTGGTGAAGGATGCCTCCCTTGGCGGCCAGTTCCCGGTGATGTGCGTAACCTTGATGAACCCGAAAACCGGCGGCGTGTTCGCCTCCTTCGGCGCTCACCCCAGCTTCCACGTAGCGCTGGAACGCAGCCTGACCGAACTGCTGCAAGGCCGCAGTTTCGAGGGCCTGAACGACCTGCCCGCCCCCACCTTCAACTCCATGGCGGTGACCGAGCCCAATAACTACGTTGAGCACTTTATCGACTCCAGCGGTGTCGTGTCCTGGCGTTTCTTCAGTGCCAGATCCGACTACGATTTTGTGGAATGGGACTTCTCCGGCACCAACGAAGAAGAAGCTGCCACCCTGTTCCAGATGCTCGCGGATATGGGCAAGGAGTGCTACATAGCCGGCTTCGATTATCTGGGTGCGCCGGTGTGCCGCATCCTGGTACCCGGCTATTCCGAGGTGTATCCGGTGGAAGACCTGGTGTGGGACAACACCAACATGGCGCTGGAATTCCGGGAAGACATCCTCAATCTCCACCGCCTGGATGAGGACGAACTAACCAGCCTGGTGGAGCGGCTGGAAGAGGCCGAGCTGGACGTGTACATGACCATCGTCACTCTCACCGGTATCGAGTTCGATGAAAACACCGTGTGGGGCCAGCTCACCATTCTGGAACTGAAACTGCTGATATACCTGGCGCTGGGTGAACTGGAAGAAGCCCGGGAGCTGGTGGAGATGTTCCTGCAGTTCAACGACAACACCGTTGAGCGTGGCCTGTTCTACCAGGCCATGAACGCAGCCCTGGAAGCGACACTGAACGAAGAACTGGAGCTGGAAGACTACCTCTACAACTTCCGCCGCATGTTCGGCAACGAGGTAATGGATGCCGTCGAGGGTTCCATCAACGGCACCGTGCGTTTCTATGGCCTTGAAGAAACCGGCATGGATCTGCGCGGCCTCGACCGGCACCTGAAGATGATCGAGAGCTACAAAAAGCTGCACGCGGCCAGGGCACGCAAAGCCGGCATCTCAGTCTAACCCGATGCCGGCTCCTCGCCGGTATGCACGACCCTCTTGCCAATCACCCGGATAGCACCCGGCCGGCAAGTCGCCCGAAAGGGCGTTTTGCCGGCTACATCACCGTCTACGGTTACGGTTCTGGGCTGCTGGGTGTCTATCTGGCACCACTTGCCTTTGACTTGAATAACCGTGCTGGTTCTCCGGGGCGTTTTCCGGTTCAGTCGGACCGTCAGGAAGGTCAGTAACAACTGGGCTAGCGGGCGGGGGCGTATGGCAATGATATCCAGCAGTCCATCGTCAGCCGAGGCTTCCGGTATTTCCTGGCCTCCGCCAAAATAGGCTCCCGTGGCAACCGCAATGGAGAGCCAGCGGCCTTCGAGCGATGAGCGATCCGTCTGAATCCTGGCCCGGAAGCCCCGCTTGGCACCCACCTGCTGAAACAGGGTGGCCAGGTAGCTGAATTTCCCCAAAGCTTGCTTGGTTGGGGAACTGGCCTTTCGGGAGGGCAAGGTACCAAGCCCGATATGAGCCACGTTCAAATAGATGCGATCTGCAAACTCCGCCACATCAATCCGTTGCGAGCCACCCTCTGCCACCAGCCGAACAACCTCTGAAGGATCCTCAGGAAGGCCCAGGTTTCGGGCGAAGTCATTAGCGGTGCCCGATGGCAGAACCGCCAGGGTTGCGCCGGTACGAAGACAAAGTGACGCCACGCCGTTTACCGTACCGTCTCCACCCGCCGCCATCAGGCAATCATCACCCGATACAAGGCGAATCCACTGCTCGGCGTCATCCAGCTTGCAAACGGTTACGTCATTTATGCCCTGCTCGCGCAGGTGCTTCAGCCAGAAATCGCTGTCGCGAGAGCCATCGCCAGAACCCGGGCTGTCCACCAACCAGTAAGCCATGCCCATTCCTTCAGGAGAAAATAATAATCCCTCTCAATTGATAGCACGGCTTGCCGGTTTCTTCATGCCGGGAGCATTACCGTATGGCAACGAGAGATCGCTACAGTCCAGGCGCGACCGAAAGACTGTAAATAATATGGACACATTACCGCTCCCAACAGCGATAACCAGCGCTGGAACAGCCTAAGAACAACGCAAATGTCAGGTTAATTGACACATATTTTCAGGGCATCATAAAACCAGCTAAAAATCAATAACCTAAAGAAATGGCACTTAACTTGCTAAACAAGAACGGACTCACTCAAAACGAAGGAACGAATAATGAAAATGTTAGCAAAAGCCTTAGTCGCAACTGCAACCGCACTGACCGCCAGCGTTGCGTTTGCGTTTCCCGTTAACCTGACATCTGTATCTGGAAGCTTTGAAAATGCCGTTGGTGGCTCCAACGTTAACGGTGAAGGTACCAGCCAGATTCGCTGGGGCTACAGTTCAGGCTATGGCCAGAGTGGCTATAACTTTAATGGAACAGCTCCACTGCCCCAGACGATTCTGGACAACGATGCCTTTGTGCTGGGCAGCCTGACTCACATCAACAAGCCGGTGACCGGTGATGGCATTACCGGGGTGGACCTGGCAGTCAATCTGGGCTTTGACGGGTTTGGTGATAATGGCAGCTCCTCTGGCACTTTTGTCTTTGCCCACAACGAAACGCCGAATACAGCGCCGGAAGTTATCGGACAACAGTGCTGGGGGCTAAATCTCGGTGGCTTTTGCTTGGGTTTCTGGAGGGACATCATTACGCAAACTGGCGATGTGGATGACCAGGTATGGATTCTGGATCAACACCTGACCAGTTCAGAGTTCCAGCTGGGTAACAACCTTTACAGTCTGGATCTGATTGGCTTTGCCGGCGAGGTGGAGACCTTCTTCACCGCGGAAAATGCTGACACATCAATCGATCTGATGGCCCGCCTCAACGTCACCGAATTGCCCGTGCCAGAGCCCGGCACCATGGCACTTCTGGGTCTGGGCCTGCTTGGCCTGGGCGCTGCCCGCAAGCGCGCAAGACAGTAATCAGAACCTGCCTTCAGGGAGCGTACCTGAAGGCAGCCTGCCAGGGCTGAACAATGTGAACCTGCTTTGTTCAGCCTGCCGTTGGCAGGTTACCCCCCAACATATTCTCCACTACTGCGGCGTTATAGAAGGTTTCCATGGTATGGATTTTGTCATCACGAACGCGAAACCACACCGCAAGCCGCACATCTCCGATGGGTTCGAAATGCGTCCGGTAGTCCAGGATCGCAAACACGTGCTCGCCGTCTGCGCTTAGCTGCCGCAGCACCAGGTCTTTCTGGATAGCGGCCATGCCGAACTGGTAAGCGAGCATGTCGTCCCGGCTGAGGAAGCGCATGTTGGGCCCCACATATTCAAAGTCATCCTCCGCCAACAGGGTCTTGGCCTCGTCAAAACGCTGGGCGTGAATGTCTGAAATAAACTGCGCCACAATATCCTTTGGCGACATAGCTGAACTCCACTCTCGGGGCTGTTGAATAGCAGATTAAACCGTTACGGCATTCTGCATTCAATTCAGAACCGCCGCAACGCCCCGAGGTGCAAGGCGGTGCCGTAATAGCGAAGGAGAGTGACCACAATGACTTTATGCCACCCGTCAATATAAGTCGGAAACCGCTTCTGGAAGTGCTACCGGCTAACGGGCAAATTCGGTACCATACCCCGCCCTCGAAACGCCCGCCCGCTGCGCCTTGCCTGCCCTGCAGCTGCTGATCGCCAGAGGTGATCCAGTTAATCCTGCAGAGGCTTTCCATTGTCTACCAATGCCTTATACACGGACTTGTCCGGGTACTATGACCTGATGTGTGCAGATATCGACTACCGGGCGCAAAGCCGGGGTATCCGACGCCTGCATCAGTTGTTCGGTAACGGAGGCAACAGCCAACTGGACCTGGCCTGTGGTACCGGCCCGCATATTCGTCACTTCCTGGATGACGGTTTTCAGTGTCAGGGGCTGGATATCAACCAACCGATGCTGGATGTAGCGCAGCAGCGTTGCCCGGAGGCGGTATTCAGCGTTGGGGATATGTGTGCGTTTCAGGTAGCGCAGCCGTTCGACCTGGTCACCTGCTTTCTGTATTCCATCCACTACAGCGATGGCATCGAGAAACTCAAAGGCTGCATCCGCAGTGCCCACCAGGCGTTATCAGAAAACGGGCTGCTCTGCTTCAATGCGGTGGACAAAACCCGCATCAATAACAACCTGTATGTCAGCCACACAACGCAGCATGATGGCAGCGAGTTCAGCTTCCGTTCCGGCTGGCACTACGCCGGCCCTGGTGAGCGGCAATCATTACGGCTGAGTATTGACCGCAACACCAACGGTGTTTGCGAGTCCTGGCAGGATGAGCACCCGATGGTGGCACTCAGCTTCGGAGAGTTCGAAGCGCTGCTGAAGCCGTGGTTCGAGGTACACATCTTCGAGCACGACTACGAACGCATTGTGCCCTGGGATGGCGAATCCGGAAACGCGATCTTTGCCTGCGTGAAGCGTTAAGCGCTTCCGGATCAGAACACCCTCAGACCGCCTCAGTGTTTCATTTTGGAATGATCCATCTTCGAGTGGTCCATAGGCATGCCATCCAGCGGCTGGACCACCAGCTCAATATCCATGTCGTCCGCACCGTCGAAGTCCAGCTGCACCGGAATTTTCTCGCCTTCAACCAGGGGCTGGGGTAACTGCTCCAGCATCAGGTGATAACTGCGGGGTTTCAACTCAACGGTTTCGCCAGCCGGAATGGCCAGGCCACCCTTCACCGGCTGCATGCGCATCACACCTTCGTGCATGGAGGTTTCGTGGATGGAGACATGGCCGGCTCTCAGGCTTTGTGCTGCAACCAGGGTGATGTCCTGCTCGCCGTTATTGGTGATGGCCAGGTAACCCACGCCCATGGGCGTGCCGGGCGGGGTTGGCCGGCTCCAGGGGTTGTCGATCCGGACCTTGCTGTGCCCAGCATGTTTACCATGATCAGCCGCCAGTACCGGTGTTGCCAGGGTGGCACAGGCCAACAGCAGCGCGGAGGTCAGTTTATTGAATCGGTTCATGGTGTCTCGCACGGTGATGGTTTCAGGCATTTGAAGGCCCTTAGTGTTGTCGCCAACGTGCCGGTTGGCAAGTACCCGGAACAGCAGGCCGGCGACCACCGGCCCGCCCGTTCAGCCTGTTTTCTTCAGCGCATCGACCAGCGCGCCCAGAAACCGCGAGGCTTCGCCGCCAGTGGCAGCCCGGTGGTCGAAGGTCAGGGACAGGGGCAGAATGCGACGAATGGTCGCAGCGCCATCATATGGCACCAGCTTCTCCCGAATACGCCCGGCGCCCACGATAGCCACCTGGGGCGGGCTGACGATGGGGTTGGCATACTGGCCGGTCATGGTGCCGAAATTGGACAGGGTGATGGTGGCACCCTGCATCTCCTTTGGTGGAATCTTGCGGGTGGCCACCGCTTCGCGCAGATTCTCCAGCCCTTTGCGCAGGTCTTTCAGGTTACGGTGTGTTATGTCTCTCAGCACCGGCACAAACAAGCCCTCGGGCGTATCCACGGCAATGCCTACGTGCACCTCGCTCAGTAACTGGCGGCTCAGGTTGTCGCCATCAAACCAGCAGTTTAGCTCCGGCACCGCATCGCAGGCTTTCCCGATGGCCTGGACCAGGCGCATGGTGGTATCGGTGCCCTTTTTCCAGTCGCCGATATCCACATCCTCAAAAATGGAGACTGGCACTACCTGGGCGTGAGACAACGCCATGTTCTTCGCCATGGTGCGGCGGGTGCCACGCAAGGGTTCGGCATCGCCCAGCTGTTTCTGGTGGCTGGCCTGTTTGTGTACGTCGTCTGTGGTGATCAGGCCGCCGGGGCCGCTGCCTTTGATGGTTTCCAAGCTGACACCCAGCCGCTCCGCCAGCGCCCGCACTCCAGGAGTGGCCCGGTTGGCGCGGGCTCGTTTGCTGGAGGCAGCAGCGCCGACGATGAACCGGTCTTTCTGCGCGCCATGCCCATCCCCTTTGCCGGAGGATTTCAGCTCACCCACCACCGTACCGGTGTCGTCACCCGCCCCTTCAAAGGCCAGTAGGGGTTCGCCGGTGTGGATGATGTCGCCGGGCTCGCCGTAAAGTTTGGCGATGGTGCCGGCCTGCGGCGACGGCACTTCCACGATGGCCTTGGCAGTTTCTACGCTGACCAGTACCTGGTCCGCCTCTACCGCATCGCCCACCTTGATATGCCATTCAACAATTTCAGCTTCCGGCAGGCCTTCGCCCAGATCCGGGAGTTTGAAGTTTTTCATGGTTGGCCTCCTAGAGCGCGATCACCTGTTCAACGGCAGTTACAATGTCTTCCACCTGGGGCAGGTAATACTGCTCGTTCCGGTAGTAGGGCATGATGGTGTCGTAGCCGGTTACCCGCACCACCGGCGCCTGCAGGTCCAGAAAAGCCGCTTCGGCAATGGAAGCGGCTACCTCCGCACCCACTCCGCCATTTCGGCAGGCTTCATGGATAATCACCGCCCGGCCGGTTTTGGCGACAGAGCACAGCAGGGTTTCCCGGTCCAGCGGGCTGACGGTGGCTACATCGATCACCTCGCAGCTCACGCCCTGCTCTGCCAGTTTGTCGGCCGCTTGCAGGGCTTCCATCACGCAGGCACCCCAGGTGATCAGGGTGACGTCATCGCCTTCTCGAAGGGTGAAGCAGGTATCCAGCGGCAGCGCCTCTCCGTTGTCCTCCACGCTCTGGGTCACTGCCCGGTAGATACGTTTGGGCTCCAGAAAGATCACCGGGTCCGGATTGCGGATGGCCGCCAGCAGCAGGCCATAAGCCCGTTGTGGCGAACTGGGGATGACCACTCGCAGGCCAGGAATATGGGCAAACAGGGCTTCGGTGCTTTCGGAGTGATGTTCCGGCGCATGGATACCGCCACCGAAAGGGGCCCGGAACACCAGCGGGCAATGCAGCCGGCCCCGGGTGCGGTTACGCATGCGCGCAGCGTGGCTGACAATCTGCTCCATACCGGCGTAGATAAAGCCCATGAACTGGAACTCTGCCACCGGCCTCAGGCCCTGGTTAGCCATACCGATGGCGGTGCCGGCGATCAGGTTCTCCGCCAGCGGTGTATCCATCACCCGTTTGAAGCCGAAGGCCTCTTTCAGGCCCACCGTAGCGCGGAACACGCCGCCATTGGTGGCGATGTCTTCGCCCAGCACCACCACGTTTTCATCATCCGCCATGGCCCGGTGCAGGGCCATGTTGACCGCTTCCACCAGGGTCACGTCACGGGTTTCGTTTGAACGCTCTGCCGCACTCATGCTGCACCTCCCCGGTATTTGTTGGCAATCTGCTCACGCTGGGGTTGCAGCGCGGCCGGGAGTTTTTCAAACAGGTAATCCAGCATAGCGGTGGGTGGCTCGGCCTCGGTGGCCAGGTATTCCTCCACGGCCTTTTCTACTGCTTGCTTGCAGTCCGCCTGCAAGGCTTTTTCCTTATCCGGGCTCCAGTGTCCGCTGTCATGAAGCCAGTTCTGCAGGCGCTTGATGCCATCCTTTTCCCAGGCTCGCTTGAGATCTTCGGCGGTGCGGTAGCGGGTGGCATCATCTGCGGTGGTGTGGTCGCCCAGCCGGTAGGTCACCGCTTCAATCACGGTTGCGCCCTTGCCGCCATGGGCCCGCTCCAGAGCAGCGTCCAGTGCTTCAATCGTGGCGAAGTAGTCGTTGCCATCCACAATGTGGCCCGGCAACCCCGCACTGATGGCTTTCTGGGCGATGGTTTCAGCGCCGCTTTGCAGGCTGCGGGGGGTGGAAATGGCCCACTGGTTGTTGATCACCACAAACACCACTGGCAGGTGCCAGGCACCGGCCAGGTTGATACTTTCCAGAAAGTCACCCTTGGAGGTACCGCCATCGCCAATGCAGCACACCACCGCCCGCAGCTGGTCGCGAATTTTCATAGCCGAGGCCACACCTACGGCATGGCAACACTGGGTGGCAATGGGTACAGAGATTGGCAGGTCTTCCGGGCAATTCTGCCAGGCGCTGCCGCGCTCGTCGCCGCCCCAGTACAGCAGCAACTCTCTGAGGCTGACACCGCGCAGAATATGGGCAGCCTGGTCCCGGTAGTAAGGCACAAACACATCGGACTTCGCCATGCCCTGGCCAATAGCCGTGCCCACCACTTCGTGCCCCAGCACAGAGGGATAGGTACCGCATTTTCCGGTACGTTGCAGGGCAATGGCTTTGGAATCGAAGGTGCGGGTCAGCACCATGTTGCGGTAGGCGGCCAGAACCCTGTCGGTGTTCCCGGC
This sequence comes from Marinobacter sp. bablab_jr003, assembly GCF_016464245.1. Classification (NCBI taxonomy): domain Bacteria; kingdom Pseudomonadati; phylum Pseudomonadota; class Gammaproteobacteria; order Pseudomonadales; family Marinobacteraceae; genus Marinobacter; species Marinobacter sp. bablab_jr003. Next base: position 190,132 of record NZ_JADARC010000037.1, on the reverse strand, counting down.
CTGGGGCGGCAGCTCACTCAGGGGCTTGCCGTGATCATCCAGATAGCAGGTGCTATCCACATGAAACTCATGGACTTCGTTCATCCCATCCTCCTGTCCCCCGGCTTCGCGATAAAAGCCTGGCTGCACTAAAGCCTGCTTGTGGCGGGCAACGGCAGCGGTGGGGTGGTTCGTCTTGTTGTTGGCGCGGGTTACGCGCTGCGGGATTTCTCCGGGTGCTAACGGGCACCCTGTTTAATATTTAGACGATGGTTCGGAAATGATCAAAGGAACTTTACGGGCAGGCGCCTGACAATACGTTCATCCCGGATTCATGTTGGTTGTGGTTTGTTGTGGCTAAACTCAATGAGCAAACACGGGCAACGCCCCTCGAAGGAGCTGAACAATGAACGTCATGTCGGTACTGAATCAGATTATGGGCCAGGCTCAAGGTGGCCAATCCCGAAGCAGCGGTGGAATGGATATAAACAGCCTGATGGGCAGCCTTGGCAACCAGGTCTCTGGCGGGAATGGCGGCAGGGGGATTGATGTCAAGAGTCTGCTGGGCGGCGGTGCTCTGGGCTTGATGCTGGGTTCCAAACGCGGCAGGAAGATGGGCGGCACGGCGCTGAAATATGGCGCTCTTGCCGGTGTCGGCGCGCTGGCCTGGAAGGCCTACCAGAATTATCAGAGCAACGCACAGGGCGCCCCGCAGCAAGCGCCAGCCCAACAGGGCCGGCCACTGGAACAACTGCAGGGTGCCGAGCAGGAAAAGCGCGGCCTTGAGATACTGCAGGCCATGATCATGGCTGCCCGGGCTGACGGCCACATAGACGCCAACGAACGCGCACTGCTCACTCAGGAAATCGAAAAACTGGGACCAGACGACGAATTACACAACTGGATTCAGCAACAGTTTGATGCCCCGCTGGACGCCCAGGCGCTTGCCAAAAACGCGGATTCCCCCCAGGCAAGCCGGGAAATCTATGTGGTCAGCGCCGTTATGATTGATGACCAGAACGCCATGGAACGAGCGTGGCTGGACCAACTGGCCGCGGCCCTGAACCTCGACCCCGGCCTGGCCAAAGAGCTTGATCAACAAGTGCGGGCCGTCAGCCAGGGCTGAGACTCAATCATCCCACCGCTCATATGGCAGGCCTTGCCGCAACAGCCAACAGGTAACCCCCAAAGCCAGGGTGGTTGCGGCAATGGCCATCAAAGCGGTCAGGCCTTTTTGACAAACTCTGACTTAAGCTTCATAGCACCCACGCCATCCACTTTGCAGTCGATATCATGGTCGCCATCTACCAGCCGGATATTCTTCACCTTGGTGCCGACTTTCACCACCAGGCTGGAACCCTTCACCTTCAGGTCCTTGATCACTGTTACCGTATCACCGTCCTGAAGCTCGTTGCCGTTGGAATCGCGAACCACCTTGCCAGCTGCGGCCTCCGCCTGTTCCGCTTCGGTCCACTCATGGCCACATTCGGGGCAAACCAGCTGAACGCCGTCCTCATAGGTGTATTCAGAGCTGCACTGGGGGCATGGAGGAAGTTGAGACATTATCATTTCCTGTTAATTGAATGAGTATCGAATTATACCACCACCAGGAATCAGCGGGCCAAAACTAACCCGCACCCGCACTGAACGGTTAAACTGACAATACACCAAGTTACCGAAGGAAAGTTAAATGCCAATCTGGGTCGACGCCGACGCCTGCCCCGTACCCATCCGGGAAATCCTCTGCCGCGCCGCTACCCGCTGGCAAGTCCAGACCACCTTCATCGCCAACCACGCCATCACCCTGCCGCCAAGCCCCTACATCAGCCGCCGGCAGGTACCCCAGGGCTTTGATGTCGCCGACAACGAAATCATGGACCAGATGAGCAAAGGCGACCTGGTGATCACCCAGGACATCCCCCTGGCAGCGGAAGCGATCGAAAAAGGTGCCGATGTGTTCAACCCCCGGGGACAGGCCTTTACCAAAGAGAATATCCGCCAGCGCCTGGCCATGCGTAACTTCATGGAAGAAATGCGCAGTGCCGGTCAAGTCACCGGCGGCCCCGCACCCTTGGGCCAGGCCGACCGAAAGGAGTTCGCCGATCAACTCGACCGTTGGCTGCAACGCAACACCCCCAAGTGATAATGATTCTATTTTAAAATAACGGAGAATCCGCTACCCTTCCTGCCTTTGGCAAGCCCAGCCACAGCAAGAAGGAAGCGGATTATGTCGTCAAACAGCCCTCACACCAGCAGCGTCGCCGCTCTTGGCCGACTGCTTCGATACGCCCGGGGCTATCGCCGGCAGATCATTGCAGCCACTACCTGTTCGATCATTAACAAGCTCTTCGACATTGCTCCGGAGATTCTCATTGGTGTTGCCATTGACGTCGTGGTGAACCAGGAGGAAAGCTTCGTTGCCGGCCTGGGCTTTGAGACTGCTCAGGAGCAGATCACCATCCTGGCGGTGCTCACCTTCTTCATCTGGGCGGGCGAGTCGCTGTTTGAGTACCTGTTCCAGATTCTCTGGCGTAACCTGGCCCAGCGACTACAGTCCGATCTCCGGCAAGACGCTTATGAACACGCCCAGCGCCTGGACATGAGCTTCTTTGAAGCCACCAGCTCCGGGCAACTGGTCGCCACCATGAACGACGATGTGAACCAGCTGGAACGCTTCCTGGATGGCGGCGCCAATGCCATGATCCAGGTAGCGGTTACCGTAGTAGCTGTGGGTGCCGTGTTCTTTGTGCTGTCGCCACTGATCGCCCTGCTGGCGTTCACACCGATTCCCCTGATTATCTGGGGCGCCTTCTATTTCCAGCGCAAAGCCGGTCCGCTGTACGCAGACGTAAGGGAGAAAGTAGGCGACCTCTCCAGCCGCCTGGCCAACAATCTGGGTGGCATCGGCACGATCAAGAGCTTCACCGCCGAACAGCGGGAAGCCAAACGCCTGAAGGACGCGAGCGAAGCCTATGTTGATGCGAACCGCCGCGCCATTCGCATCAGCTCGGCGTTCATTCCGGTCATTCGGATGGCGATTCTGGCCGGCTTCCTGGCCACCTTTACCGTCGGCGGCATGATGGCGCTGGAAGGCAGCCTGAACGTGGGCGCTTACGGGGTTCTGGTGTTCCTCACCCAACGCCTGCTCTGGCCCCTGACCGGCCTGGCGGAAGTGATCGACCTGTTTGAACGGGCCATGGCCAGTACCCGTCGGATTCTTGATCTGCTCGCCGAACCGGTAAACGTTCGGGATGAAGCCGGCAAGACACTCGAACAACCTGTACGTGGAAAGGTCTCATTCAATCAGGTGAGCTTCCATTACGCCGGCAGCGGCGCCGGCATACAGGACATTACCCTGAACGTTCCTGCAGGCAATACCCTGGCATTGGTAGGCGCCACCGGCTCCGGCAAGTCCACGTTGATCAAGCTGTTGTTGCGGTTCTACGACCCCTCCCATGGCGACATCCGGATTGACGGCCAACCGATCCGGGAGGTGAGCCTGAAGTCTCTGCGCGATGCCATTGGCCTGGTCAGTCAGGATGTCTACCTGTTTGAGGGCAGCATCCGCGACAACCTGGCCTATGGCAAACCGGATGCCGCCGAAGAAGAGATCATTGAAGCTGCTCGCACTGCCGAAGCCTGGTCCTTCATTGAGGCACTGCCGGAAGGCCTGGACACACCGGTTGGTGAGCGGGGCATTCGCTTGTCCGGAGGCCAACGTCAAAGACTGTCACTGGCCCGGGCGCTGCTGAAGAATCCCCCCATACTGGTGTTGGACGAAGCAACCAGTGCGGTGGACAACGAAACCGAAGCCGCCATCCAGCGCTCGCTCAAGCGCATTGGCCATAATCGCACGGTGATCATGATTGCCCACCGGCTGTCTACCATTGTGGATGCGGATACCATCGCCGTGGTTGAGAATGGCCGGATTGTCGAGGAAGGCGACCACGACAGCCTGATCCGCAATAACGGCGCCTACGCTGCACAATGGCGTGTGCAAACCGGGCAGGCGTAAGTAGGCCACACCGCCACAGAGATAATATTGATAGGTATTCGCATTTAGATTATCCTGCCAGCCAAAGAAACAGGGGAATCTGAATGTCCGCGTTTTTCGAAGTCCGCGAACTCGCCGTCCACATTGGCAGCACGGCTATCCTTCAAAACATTAGCCTGGCCTTTAACGAAGGCCAGGTAACCGCCCTGCTTGGCCACAACGGCTCAGGCAAATCCACGTTGTTGAAATCACTGGCCAGGCAGATTCCAGCCTGTGCCGGTGAAGTCAGGCTTGAGGGTAAAACCGCGAAAAGCCTCGGCGCCCGCGCCTTTGCCCGGATTGTCGGCTACCTGCCCCAGCACCCGCCCGGCACCGATGGCCTGACGGTAAGGGAGCTGGTGGCACTGGGCCGTTATCCCTGGCGAGGCCCGCTTGGCCGATACAGCGAGGAGGATCACTCGCTGATTGATCAGGCTATCGCCGATACTGACCTCAAACCGTTTCAGCATCGCTCTGTCGATACCCTGTCCGGTGGCGAACGCCAACGGGCCTGGATTGCCATGTTGCTGGCCCAGCAAACACGCTGCCTGCTGCTGGATGAACCCATCTCCGCCCTGGATGTGAAGCATCAGGTGGAAACGTTGCGCCTTGTGCAGCGACTTGCCAGCCAGCGCGAATTGACCGTGATTGTGGTGCTGCACGATGTCGATCTGGCTTCCCGTTTCTGCGACCGGTTGGTGGCCCTGAAATCGGGCCAGGTGGTGGCCGATGGCACGCCGGCAGAGATCATGGACAGCCAGATTCTGGAATCCATCTACAGCGTCCCCATGGGCGTGATGGAGCGGGCACCGGGGCAATGGGTTTCCTATGTCCATTAATCCAAAAGCCATCATGCTTGGCGCTCTGCTCCTGTTATTGCCAATTGCAGGAATGACCCAGACCTGGCAACACGAAGGCGGCACGCTAACCCTCGACGCCCCCCCTGAACGCATCGTCGCGCTGAACTGGGCCGCCACCGAATCCCTGCTATTGCTGGGCATTTCCCCCGTTGGCGTGGCCGATAAGGCCGGCTACGCCACCTGGGTTCAGGAGCCGGAACTGCCTGAGGGTGTTGCCAATGTCGGCACACGGGTCGCTCCCAGCCTCGAGGCGATTGCAGAGCTGAAACCCGATCTGATCGTCACCAGCACAGAAATGGCTCCGGCGGCCGAACTGTTGGAACGAATTGCGCCCACCTACGTCATCAGCGTGTACAAAAAAGGCGCTCGACCGTACGACAAGGCCCGGGAAATGCTGACAACCCTGGGCGAAATCACCGGCCGAAAAGATCGCGCAGAGGCGGTACTGGCCGATATCGAACAGACCCTGAACCAACAGCGAAAACGGCTGGAGCAAGCTGGCATCGCCGACAAGCCGGTTGCCCTGGTGAACTTTCTGGATGACCGCCATGTGCGCATCTATGCTCCCAACGGTCTGTTCCAGACGGCTCTGGAAAGCCTTGGGCTAACCAATGCCTGGTCAGATCCCGGCAACTATTGGGGGTTTTCGGCCATTGGCCTGGAATCTGTGGCGGATGCCAGGAACAGCCGCATCGTGGTGATAGAACCCCTGATGCCAGGGCTGGCCGACAGTCTGGCCAACAGCCCGTTCTGGACCTACCTGCCACCAGTGCGAGACGAGGAGATCTACCGGATTCCTGCTGCCTGGCCTTTCGGTGGCGTATACCCGGTGAAACGCCTGGCCGTTGCCCTGACCGACGCCCTGATTGAAGGGGGCAGCGACAATGTCCGTTGAGTCTACCCTGCGCGTTTCCAATCGCCCAGAAATTCCCGCCAGGCTGCCCGTTGCAGTCGCTCTACTCTGGCTGGCCGCACTGGCCACCAGCGCCTTGCCCTGGCTCGATCAGCTACAGCTTCCACAACTTATATCGGCGTTCTGGACGTTTGATGGCAATAACTACGCCTCCGTTCTCGCCCACTTCAGCTGGGCACCGAGGGTCTCCATCGCGATACTGATTGGCTGCGCGCTGGGTCTGGCGGGAGCCGTTACCCAGCAGGTACTAGGCAACCCACTGGCTTCACCCACCACCTTGGGAGTGGAAGCCGGGGGCCAGTTTGGTGTCACGGTTGCCACCCTGTTTGCGCCGGGCTTGCTGGCCTTCAGCCCTGACCTTGCCGCAGTGACCGGCGGCTTGCTTGCCATCGGCCTGGTCATCTTGCTGACCTGGCGGCTCGGCTTCTCGCCTGTAACCGTCATTCTGGCCGGGCTGGTAGTTACCTTTTTTCTCGGTGCCATCAACATGGCATTCCTGCTACTGAAAGGTGAATGGCTCGGCAACCTGTTTATCTGGGGCGCGGGATCCCTGGTACAGAACAACTGGGCCCCCTTCTTTGATCTGCTCCCCCGGGTATTGGTTATTGCTGCTGTGATGGTGGCCCTGATGCGCCCGCTACAGCTGCTTCAGCTCGGCCAGGCATCGGCAAACTCACTGGGGGCGAAAGTCTCGCTGCTTCGTGCTGTTGCGCTGTTTCTGGTAGTGATCATGAGCTCGGTGGTGGTCAGCCGGGTGGGCGTAGTGGCCTTTGTCGGGTTGGCTGCACCGGTATTGGCGCGGCTGCTGGGTGCCAGGAGCCTGACTGAACGGTTGCTTTGGAGCACTCTGGCCGGCGGGGGCCTGCTATTGCTGGCTGATACCCTCGCGCAATGGGCCACCACCTGGGATGGCGGCTCGCTGGTGCCTACCGGCACCACCACGGCATTGATTGGCGGGCCTATCATTCTGCTTGCACTTCAAGGCTTCCGTAACACGCACCATATGCCCGGTCAGGACAGCAGCCCCGCGGGGTTTCTGCCCCGCCGACGACATCCCGCAATGGTCGCCGCAGCCCTGTGCTCGTTGCTGGCTCTGACCATCATTCTTTCCATGGGCTGGTCTCCGGGCCTTGAGGGCTGGAACTGGACCCCGTTGGCACAGTGGACAGACGCGTGGGTATGGCGAGGCCCGAGATTAATGGCCGCCATCCTCGCCGGCATGGCACTGGGTATGGCCGGCACCCTGATCCAGCGGATGACTGGAAACCCCATGGGCAGCCCGGAACTGTTGGGCATCAGCGGCGGCGCGGCGTTAGTGATGGTAGTTCTGGTTCTGACCGGACTCGAGATTGGCCGCCTTGGCCAACTGGCCGCCGCCACGGTGGGTGCCGCCGGCGCCCTGGGGCTGTTACTGCTGCTGGCCCGCAAGCACCACTTCGCAGGCAATCAACTGTTGCTTGGCGGCCTGGCGCTGTACGTATTCATGGATGCCGGCCTGAGGCTGGTGATGGCTTCTGGCGGCACCGTTGCCTCTCGCCTGCTGAACTGGATGTACGGTTCAACCTGGCTGATCTCGGAATCCGAAGCCTTCGGTTTACTGGCACTGGTGGTCAGCCTCGGTGCTTTGCTGTTGCTTGCCCTGCGACCGCTTACGCTGTTGCCGCTGGGTGAAACATCGGCTTCGTCCCTCGGCCTGAGGGTACCGCGGGCACGGCTTCTGCTATTGGTGCTGGCTGCCGTGCTTACAGCAGCATCGACTGTGGTCATCGGTCCATTAAGCTTCGTCGGATTGATCGCCCCGCACCTGGCCCGGGTACTGGGACAGCAGACCGTGGGCCGGCAAATGCTGGTCGCGGCCCTGGCCGGCGGACTACTGCTCTCCTTGGCAGACTATCTGGCCCGGGTTCTGGTGCATCCCAATCAGCTACCCGCCGGGCTGCTGGCAGCCCTGGTCGGCGGTTTGTACTTCCTTTGGGGGTTGAGCCGTCATGGTCGTGCTTGAGAAAGCGACGCGGTGGCTGGCGGATTATCACCAACTGCTGGCCCGCCACGGCCTTGATGGCAATGCGCTACTGAGCAACGCATTGACACCCGCCAACCGCAAACAACCCGCGTTGTTTTCCCTTGCCCAGCTACTGGCAAATCCAGACCTTCTGCAACAACAAGTCCGCGAGGATTATCCGGATGCCGATCATCCGCGGCTTCGCAAGGCGCGGCTTTCTGTCCTGCATCAGAGTCTGGCACTTCAGATTATCGGACCACTGGTGATCCGGCTGTTCCGGGATGGCAGCAGTGTCGCCCTGAATCCCAAGCGGGTTTTTCTGTGCCGGGAACCATCTGGACCAGAGGGCCAGTCCCGCTGGCAATATGCAGCCAGTGCACAGGAGCGCTTGGAGCCTGAGGCGTTCTTACAGTCTCTGAGTGGGCAGATGCAAGATTGGTACGGTGTGTTCCGACAGCATTTTGGTGTCAGCCCGGGGGCCTATTGGAGCAGTGTCGGGCTGGCGTTGGGGGCGCCCTATTCGGTGGTGTGGAACCAGGTTAATCCAGAGGAGTTGTGTAAACAGGCCGGTAGCTGGCTGGCGCAGTTCAAATGCGAAGCCAACCGCTATATTGACTGGATTCCGGCGGAATTCAGCCAACAGCGGTGCGCCATCCCTCAGCGCAAAGGGTGCTGCCTCAAATATTTACTGCCAGGAGGTGGCTATTGCGGGACGTGTGGGATCTATCGTAAAGAACGTATGGGCTGAAACAATAAGGGCAGCCAGTACCGCCGGCTGCCCTGACACTCGTTAATACACCCAGGAAACGGTCAGGCTGGCATTGGCCGGCTCACCGTAGAAACCCTGGGCCGAGGCACCAAATTTTTTCAGGCTCTCGATGTACTTCTCGTCGGTAACGTTGTTTACGTTCAGGGTTGCATTCCAGTGTCGGGCGAAATCATAGCTTGCCATCAGATCCAGCACCGCATAGCTGTCCTGCTCTGTAACGATGGTCTCACCGGCATTCGGGCCGGTGGTAGCAACACCCTGTTCCTGGGTAATCTCAGACTGCCAGCGTACCTTGCCACCAAGCTTGAACCCTTCGACCCCAGGCACCTTCCAGGTAGCGCGCAACTGGGCTAGATGCTCCGGCACGAAGGACTTGGCCCCTTTACCATCCTTGCCCTCAATATCCACATAGGTATAACCGGCGAAAAGCTGGATTCGGTCGGTGAGATCACCCACTATTTCGGCCTCCACACCCCGGCTGGTCAACCCATCCACAGCGGTGTAGTAAGAATCATTGGTCCCGGGTAACACTCCTGCTGCCTCAGCTACGTTCTTCTGCTCAGTCTGGAACAAAGCAATAGTGGTGTTCACACGGTCGTTCTGAAACTCACTTTTCAGGCCCAGCTCATAGTTGACCCCGTCAATCGGATCCAGTCGATCGCGATTGATGTCCACCTCAGTCTGCGGAGTGAAAATCTCGGTATAGCTGGCGTAGACCGAATGATCATCGTTGATGTCGTAGATCAGGCCCGCATACGGCGTTTCTACCGCATCGTAGCTGCTTTCCTTGGTTGCACCGTAGCTCTCCCCCTTGTTATCCAGCCAGGTCAGACGGAGCCCTGTGATTGCTGTGAGTTGATCAGTCAGCGTCCAGCGAGCGGCAGCATAGGTTGAGGTTTCGCGGTCGGTCCAGTCAGAGCCTTGAACACCGTTATCAAATGACGGCTTCGGGTAGTTACCATCCCATTCGTTGAGCGGGGGCAATACCGTCCCGATGCCCTGACCATAACGGGACTCATCGACTGTTTCAGAACGAGACCAGGATGCCCCCAACACCAGCTCATGAGTGCGATTGCTCAACTGGAAAGGACCGGTTGCGTAGGCATCGACCACCCACTGCTCGACGTCCAGGTCATACTGGCTCGGATAGGCAAATAGCCCCTCCCCTGTTTCACGGTCCGGCGTACCGTACTGGTAAAACAGTTCTGACTCACTTTCGTTCTCCAGCCGGAACACGGTTCCCTTGGCCCGCCAGCCGCCAGCCAGTTCCTGCTGAAGCTCGACAAAGCTGTTGTGCTGGGTGTTATCCCAGTAGGACCAGTCGGAAGCCGTGCTGGTTGAACGCGCAAAATCCGTCGCTGAGCCATCGGAGTAGAACAAAGGCAGCGCGCCCCACAACGGACTGTCCGTATCAGATGTCTGAATGGCGTGGCCAAGAGTCAGCAACGTGGTACCGGTCAGGTCTGCTTCCAGCACCCCGTAGAACATCTGCTTTTCGTTGTTATACCGGTCAAGGTAGGAGCCTTTGTCCTCATAACCGGCAACCATACGGCCTCGCACCGCACCGGATTCAGACACGGCACCGGAGACATCACCGACAATCCGTTTTTTGTCCCAGGAACCACCAGTCACCGCAACAGAGGTATTGGTGTCTGCGGTTGGGCGCTTGCGGATAAAGTTAACGGTGGCGGCCGGGCTGCCGGAACCGGCCATCAAACCGTTAGCGCCCCGAACCACCTCCACGCGGTCAAAGAAGGCGGTGTCCAGCTCACCCTGAACGTTGTCGTATACTGCCGGCATGCCAACGCCGTCGTACTGGAAGTTGTTGATGTCGAAACCGCGTGAGGTGTAGTACGTGCGGTCTGTTTCCACCGACTCGACGGTGACACCGGTGGTGCCTTCCAGAACGTCATTGATGTCGTTCTGGGCAAAGTCGTCCATTTGTTCCCGGGTAATCACGGTAACGGCCTGCGGAGTCTCGCGGTGGGTCAGTTCCATTTTGGTAGAAGACGTTGTTGTGCCGCTGATGTAACTGCCCGTCGACTCGGAAGTAACCTGGCTCCGGGGCGCTGTCACGTCTAATGCATCCAATGCCGTGGGTTCGTTCTCCTGCGCGGCGGCCATGCCGGACAAGCTGGTGCACACAATAGCGGTGATCAGGGCCTTGCGGCGAAAACGGGGTTCCGGATTTCGGTACATCAAACGACTCCGTAGTTTAACGAATCAAGAGTGGGAGGATTAAAGGTCAAAACCTGACACAATTATATTAATGCGAATCATTATGATTTGAAATAGCTGGTAGATTATTTTACAAACCCCAGAGAGCTTAGGTTCAGAAGAAACGGCATCCAGGTACTATGGTTAAAGCCAGAGCATCGACTGGAAGCACACACCAGGAGGTTTTTATGTTCCTTCACCAACCGCTGGCACTGGCTTTGGGAGTCTTTATCGCCGCAACCCAGGCCACCGCGGATCAGACCTTTGATTCCGATAATGGGCGTGTTCAGCTGGAAACCGTTGCCGAGGGACTCGAGCACCCCTGGAGCCTCGCGTTCCTGCCAGACGGCTCGCAACTGGTCACCGAAAGGGCCGGCCGGCTTCGGGTGATTCGCGACGGGGAGCTGCACAAGGAGCCGGTTACCGGTGTGCCGGATTTAGTAGTTGCCGGCCAGGGCGGCCTGCTGGATGTATTGCTGCATCCGGAGTTTGAAGATAACCAGACGCTGTTTCTCAGCTATGCCCACAGAAATCGTGAGGGCATGACCACCCGGGTAGCCCGGGCCAGGTTTGACGGCAAGGCGTTGAGTGATGCGGAGGTAATTTTCGAAGCCTCGCCGCGAGGCAACACCACCAGGCACTTTGCCGGGCGCATGGTGTTTGGCCAGGATGGCTATCTATACATTTCTGTTGGTGACCGCGGCGAAATGGAGCGGGCCCAGGATACCGGAGACGACGCCGGTGGCGTGCACCGCATCACCATTAACGGAGAACCCGCACCTGACAATCCCTTCCTCAGCAATTCGGACATCAACAACACCTTCTTCACATACGGCAACCGCAACATTCAGGGCATGACCCTGCACCCGGACACCGGTGAGGTCTGGAGCCACGAACACGGCCCCCGGGGTGGCGATGAAATCAATATCATCAGGGCTGGCAACGATTACGGCTGGCCGAAGGTGACCTACGGCATTGATTACTCAGGCGTTCCGATTTCCAGCAGAACCACCATGGAGGGCGTGGCCGATCCCCTGCACTACTGGGATCCTTCCATCGCGCCATCGGGCATGGCGTTCTATACCGGAGAGCTGTTTCCCCAGTGGCAAGGTGATGTGTTTGTTGGTGCGCTGAAAATGCGCAAACTGGTGCGCCTGAGTTTTGATGGCGAGAAGGTTACCGAAGAGGAAGATTTACTGACCGAGCTGGGAGAGCGCATCCGGGATGTACGAATGGGGCCAGACGGCGCCCTCTGGTTACTGACAGATTCACCAAGGGGCAAGGTTTACCGAATGGTTCCGGCGAAATAGACGGTCAGTGCGGATCGTTGGTTCTTTCGGTTTTCTCGAACTGCGGAAGATCATCGGTAATATCGAACCAGTCAGACTTCGTACCCACGTAGACATGCTGGGCCGCTTTCTTGCCGACCGGTTCATCGAGCACGCCGATGCGCAAACGCAGAATACCGGGAATGGCGTCTACCCGGCTGTATAACTGGCTGCCACAGCAGCTGCAGAAGGCCCGGTACTTGCCTGGACGAGACTCGAATTCGGTCACCTTGTCTTCGCCCCGGGTAAAGTGAAAACGCACTTTCTGAACCGGCGCGCTGGCCGAAAACGCACTGCCGTGGGCACGGCGACACTGGCTGCAATGGCACAACGCGATGGGGCCAAGCGGGCCATCGTATTCAAACTTGATCTCGCCACACAAACACTGGCCCGTATACATCGCACTCTCCCGGAATCGGCTGTCAGGTTACCGGCGCCGATGATACCTGCTCCGGGCACGATTGCCATACCCGGAGCAGCCTGCGCGTCACATGGCGTATTCTTTTTCCAGGTAAGCCAGGATACGAGCAGATTCAAACAGCTTCTGGCCGGTGTTGGGGTCTTCCAGGTACGGCACCTGTACCCGACCGTGCGCCTGAAAGAACGCATCACGCTTGCCGCCAGCCTCGGGCTCATAGGGGCCGGGCTTGATGCGCTGAACGGCCGGGCCGATTTCGGTCCAATGCTCTTTGCCCAGGTTATGCAGCGTGTAGGGAATTTCGAATTCGCACAGGCGCTCGCGAACCAAACGGGAGAACGGACTGCCCTCAAAACTCCACAAATGCAGCGCCTGGGCCGGGCGCTTGGCTGGCCTCGCCCGCATGCCCCTCAACTCACTGGCGGCAGAGCCAGCCGCGCCAAGGGCGGTTTGCCAGGATTTGCCTTTGTAATAACCCGGCACAGGACGATTGGCGTACTGGCGGAACAGGTACTCCACGATCGCGTCTGACTCATACAGGGTTTCACCGGTGTTCTGGTCCACCAGCAACGGAAACTGCTTTTTGCCGCCAACGGCCTCGGCTTCCGCCCGGAAAATCCGGCCGCCTTTCGGGCACGGGCGAATCTCTGCATCCAGGTGCAGGGCAGTCAACGCTTCCCTCACCTTGCGGCAGAACGGGCAGGCTTCAATATCAAAGAGAATCAGCGGCTTTTCCGGTTGCGGCACGGCCTTGACCACAAGACACCCGCGCCAGGCCGAAAACGAAGACGTGGCCACAGACTCCAGCACGTTAACCTGATGCTTGAGGGCTCGAAACATGGATGTTTCCCTTTGTTGTTGAGTATTTTAGGCATTGTCCCACATATTTTGCACTCACCATTGGCTGCAGGGCCACAAACCCGGGGTCACAGTAACTCACTGATTCACAAAGCCCAGCGGAAATTTGAAACAAAACCTCAATAGAAACAACGTGGCTACTGTCATTTTTTAACGTCATGTATCACTTTTTTGCATAGTACAAACCCGTAAGATGGGCTATGGTAGGAAAAGAAGCTAACAAGGGACTCAGGCCATGCGACTGCAAGGTTCAAGGGTGAGTGCATGCTCACTCTGGAGATTTTCAAAATCCAGCCGTCTGTTGATTGCTGCGGCTACGGCCTTCTCACTCAGCGCGCCGGCACTGGCCCAAAGCCAGGAGGAGGCAGCCAGAAGCTTCTCCAGTTCCGGGCTGTGGGCTTCCGAGATCCGTGACTACGCCTCCAAATCCCTGAACAACGAGCAAGGCCTGAGCGTTGCCGCCGTGCCCCTGAACGGCCCGGGCATCGACCAGTATGTAAACGCTGACCAGCTGATGAACCCCGGCTCCATCATGAAGCTGGTAACCACCTACGCCGCCCTGGAACTGCTTGGCCCCAATCACCACTGGAATACCGATTTTCTGACCGACGGCCAGATGGTGGGCGATACCCTGGAAGGTAACCTTTATGTGCGCTTCGGCGGCGACCCGAAGCTGACCCTGGAGCGGCTGTGGGGCACGCTCAGGGAACTCAAAGACATGGGAATAAACCGCATCAGCGGCGACCTGGTGCTGGACGGCAGTTACTTTCAGGTTGATGGCGGCTTCCCGCATTTTGAAGATAATGGCAACAACCCGTACGCGCCTTTCCTGGTGGAGCCCTCGGCCTACCTCACCAACCTGAACCTGCTGCATTTCCAGGTACGAGCAGACGAGCGTGGCACCCAGGCCTGGACCACCCCCAACCTTGGCGAAGTCACCATCGACAACCGGGTAACCGCCGTGCCGGAAGGCCCCTGCCCATCCCGTCGGGACTTCAAATGGCAACCGGTGTTTCATGACGACCAGCGAGTGACCGTGCAGGTGACCGGCGAACTGCCTCAGGGTTGCCGCACCACTACCTATATGTCACTGCTACCCCACGATCACTACGCGGCCTCGACCATTCGCACGGTACTGTCAGAAATGGGCATTATCGTGAGCGGCGGCGACCGTTTTGAACAAACTCCGGAAGACCTGCGGCTGGTCATGCGAACCACCTCGCCCGACCTGGTAACCATGGTGCGGGACATCAACAAGTGGAGCAGCAACGTAATGGCCCGGCAGATGCTTCTGGCCATTGGCGCAGAAGTGCGGCAAGACTCGGACAACGATGACCGGGTAGCCGGTATCCGGGCCATTTATGACTGGCTCGAGCAGAAAGGCATCAACACCGCTGGCATGGTGATCGACAACGGCTCCGGCCTGACCCGCCATGGCCGCATCACCGCCCGGCAGGGTGCCCGAATTCTGCAGCATGCCTGGGAAAGCCGGTATGCCTCTGACCTGATGGCTTCGCTACCGATCATTGCCATGGACGGAACCATGGCCAGGCGGTTACGCAACACGGGAATGGATGGTGAAGGGCGCATCAAAACCGGTACCCTGGCAGACGTACGTTCCATTGCAGGCTTTGCCCGCGATGAAAACAACACCACCTGGGCAATCGTTGGTATGGTCAATAATTCCCCGGCCTGGAACGGCCGAGCCGTACTCGACCGGGTTCTGCACTCCCTGCACTACCGGCCGCCTACCGGTACCGCCGTGTCCCGGGCAGATTCCACCAGTACCTCTATTCAATAGGCCCGAAAGTTATTTCGGGCCTGATAGCCTCGCAACGGTGGCATCGGCCATCTTGCCCGCCAGCGGCGCAATAAAAATCACCAACGGAAAGGCGATCGCCCAGGCCACCAGCCAGGCGCCGATCCACCGGGACAAGAACCCGTCCGACATTCCTGTGTTGATCAGGGTGATAATGCCCGAGATCATCAGCGACATGATGCAGGACATATAAAGCGAGAAGATAAACTGGCGCGCACGGGCTACAGTAAACTTTGACTTTCCAACTCCAGGATTCCATCGGGTCTGCCGGCATCTGTTCCGCCGGCGATGGCGTATTGTATAGGCAAGGCTTGCATCTTAGTAAGCATGCAACATTTTTCCATACGGCTTATTACCGAGAGACTTTCATGATGGATCATCGAAGGCTCAGCAAACGCCCTGGCTTCCTCGGCCTCGCAGTCCTGATGCTGATACTTGCCGGGTGCAGCTCAACCAAACTGGCCTACCGTTATGCCGACTGGGGTGTGGTCTGGTGGGTGGAAGACTACGTCGACCTGACCGGTGAACAAAAAGCCACCCTGAACCGGGACCTTGATGCCCTGCGCCAGTGGCACTGCTCCGCGGAGCTTCCCCGCTATACCCTCTGGCTGGATGAACTGGAAGCCGACCTGGCCCGCGGCACGCCCGATGTCGATACTATTCACTACCACCGCCAGCAGCTCACTGCCTTTATCCCGGACTTGCTCGACCGGGCCGTGCCGGTCGCAGTCAACCTGCTGAAAACCCTGTCAGATGACCAGGTTCAGGAGCTGGCCCGGAACATGGCCCGTGATCAGCGGGAACTGGAAGACGAAATGCTGGCTGGCACCGAGCAGGAAACAGCCAGGGCCCGGGCTGAAAGAACCAGCGAGCGGCTGGAACGCTGGCTGGGTTCACTGAATTCGCAGCAGCAGGCGTTGGTTGAGGCCTGGTCTGCCGACCGGGGCCGGCAAACCGAAATCTGGCTGCAAGGTCGGGAGAACTGGCAAAAAGCCCTTCTGGCCACGCTGGAAACCCGGAACCAACCCGGCTTCAGTGCCAATATCCGGGAGCTGGCGGTGAACTCGGAGACAGCCCGGGGGCCTGAGTACAAGGCGATGCTGGATGAGAGCCAGCAAGCCATGGCAGAGCTGATGCATAACCTGCTGCAGGCAGGCAGCAGCCGGCACCAGGAACATCTGCTGGCCAAGGCCGGCGAATTGAACGGCGACTTCACCACCCTCACTTGTAGCTGAATTTTCATTCAGCCAAACAAAAAGCCCGGATGATTTTCCGTCATCCGGGCTTTTTGTTTGGCTACGCTGCAATCGTTAAACGGTCAGGTAACCACCGTCCGCGTTAATGCAGGCGCCGGTGGTGTAACTGGACGCATTGGACACCAGGTACAGCACAGTGCCGGCCATTTCGTCCGGGTCCGCTACCCGCTTCATCGGGATGTGGGCCATGGCCTGTTTCTTGATGGCCTCATTGGTGGTCAGCGCGCTGGCGAACTTGGTGTCGGTCAGGCCCGGCAGGAGGGCATTCACCCGCACATTCTGCTGGCCTAGTTCCATGGCGAAGGACTTGGTCATGGAAATCACCGCCGCCTTGGTTACCGAGTAGATGCCCTGGAAGTGGCCGGGGTTCACACCGTTAACCGACGCCACGTTCACAATAGAACCGCCTCCGTTCTTCTTCATCATCTGAGCGCCACGGGCACACATGAAGAAGTAGCCGCGGATGTTCACGTCTACGGTTTTGTTGAAGGCACCTAAATCGGTATCTTCCACCGGCCCAAAGTACGGGTTAGCGGCAGCGTTGTTGACCAGGATATCCAGCTTGCCGTGCTCTTTGGCAATGTGTTCCCACACCGCTTCAATCTGGTCCATCTCACCAATGTGGCAAGCGAAGGCTTCGGCGCTGCCGCCATCTTCCCGGATGCTGCTGGCCACGGCTTCGCAACCGTCAATCTTGCGGCTGCTGACAATCACATGGGCGCCGTAATGAGCCAGGGTGCGGGCAATGCTCTCGCCAATGCCGCGGCTGGCACCGGTTACCAGGGCGACTTTGCCGCTCAGATCAAACAGGTTCAGGTTGCTCATGGGGTTCCCTCTTGGTTTTCGGGTAAAGAATTATCGGAATGTCACCAGGGAAGGGTTCTCCGCTTCCAGGTGGCTGTAGTTGTTGAATACGGCCAGGCTGCGCCGGGGGCCGGAATACAGAATGCGGGACACGCTGGTGTTGGCGATTACATTGTTCATCTCCAGCGCCTTGCGGTCCGAGAGCTCCAGCAGGTGCTGGGCAATCACTGCAATGGGGCCGCCGGAGGTGGAGACGATCACATCAGCACCGCCGGCCAGCTCGATCAACTCATCCAGCGCTGCACCGACCCGCTGCCGGAAACCGATCCAGGTTTCGGCGTATTCGTGGTCGTACTCGCCACTGACCCAGCGGGCCACGGCTTTCTCGAACGCTTGCTGGAACGCTTTGGCTGGCTTGGGAAAGCTGGCCAGGTCCCGCGCCATTACCTGTTTATCTGCCCACTCCGGGCGCAGGCGCTCCACCACTTGCAGATGGTCGAATTCGTTCAGGCCCTCGAGCACCTGCATCCCCGGCAAGGCCGAGCCATAGCCGGTGGCGATGGCTTCCACGGTTTCACGATGGCGCTGAAGGTTGCCACCAAAAATGGCGCCGGGCTCCACCTTGTCCGCCAGCCAGCGGCCCAGGATCTTGCCCTGCTCCCAGCCGCGGGGAGACAACTGATCGTAGTTTTCCTTGCCAAAACTGGCCTGGCCATGGCGTACCAGATAGATGGTGGCCATTACAGGGTGCTCTCGCTGATCAGCCGCTGGCAGCGCTTTTCCAGGTAGTTGGCGGCATGGCCGAAGGCAGCAAAGCGCTTGTCCTTGGTCTGGCCGTGGTAGAAGCGGTAATAAATTTGCTGGATGATCACCGCCAGCCTGAACAGGCCATAGATTTCGTAAAAATCGAACTTTTCAGCACGAAATCCGGACTTCTCCATGTAGTAGTCCACCACTTCCTTCCGGGTCAGCATGCCAGGGCGGTGGGTGGGCTGGCGCCGAAGCATCTGGAACGGGCCTTCGTCGTCCGCTTCAATCCAGTAGGCCAGGCTGTTGCCCAGGTCCATCAGCGGATCGCCGATGGTGGCCATTTCCCAGTCCAGCACGCCGATCACTTCAAACGGGTTATCCGGGTTAAGCACTACGTTGTCGAAACGGTAGTCGTTGTGGATCACCACCTGGGCAATGTCGTCCGGCATCTTGTCATTGAGCCAGGCCATCACTTCTTCAAAGTCACCCACGTCTTCCGTACGAGCCTTCCGGAACCGATCGCTCCAGCCGCCAATCTGCCGCTGCACGTAACCGGCGCCCTTACCCAGCTTGTCCAGGCCTGCGGCCCTGGCATCCACGGTATGCAGGTCTACCAGCTTGTCGATCACGTTCAGGCACAGCTTGCGGGTGTCTTCAGCGCTCAGCTCGAAATCCTTGGGGAAATCCTGGCGCAGAATGATGCCCTTGAGCCGTTCCATCACGTAGAAGTCACAGCCCAGAACGCTGTGATCGTCGCAGATGGCGACAATATTGGGCACGTAGGGATACGCCGGCTTCAAGGCCTCCATCACGCGAGCTTCCCGCAGCATGTCGTGGGCAGACTTGGCAATCTTGCCGAACGGCGGCCGGCGCAGCACGTAAGACTGGTCGCCGTAATCCACCTGATAGGTCAGGTTGGACGCACCGCCCGGGTACTGCTTGATGCTCGGCTGGCCTTCCAGGCCCGGAATGGCCTGCTTCATGAACCGGTCAACAGCACCAACATCCAGCTCCTCGCCTTCGCGGATGTCTACGGCCTGGTCGATCTGTGTCATTCAATTTCTCCTGTGATGTGTTCAGGCTTTCGCCTTGCCACCCATCTTGCTCATCCAGCGCTTGGTTTCCTGGTGCATCAGCCAGTCAAACGCCCAGGGCGCATGGCGCTTGAGCACCCACATACGGCGCTCCTTGGCGTGGGGCAGCACCCAGAAATCCTTGTCTTTCACACTGCGGAAAATATCCTCGGCCACGTCTTCGGCGGTAATGCTGGAGCGCTTCATCAGTTTGTTCACGTTCTGCTGGATACCGGGAATGTCCGAACGCATGGTGCTGGTCAGATTGGTCTGGAAAAACGCCGGGCACACGCAGCTGACGTGAATACCGGCATCCCGTAGTTCCTGGCTGAGGGTTTCCGAAAGGGCAATCACGCCGGCTTTAGACACATTGTAGCTGTTCATCAAGGGGGCAAGCATGAGCCCGGCCATGGAGGCTACGTTCACAAACGCGCCGGAGCCTTGTTCCTTGAACAGCGGGGTGAAGGCCTTGCAGCCACGCACTACGCCCAGTACGTTGATGTCGAGGATCCATTCCCAGTCTGCCATGGTGGTGTCTTCAATGGAGCCTGCGGAGGCAACGCCGGCGTTGTTGACGACAACGTCCACGCCGCCCCATTTCTGTACCAGGTCATCGCGGACTTTCTCGAAGTCGCTCAGGCGGCGTACATCACACTCAACAAAGTAGCCTTCGCCACCGGCGTTGTTCAGCTCCGCTTCAACGGCTACACCCTGTTCCGGGTTGATGTCCCCGATGCAGACTTTCGCGCCCTCTTTGGCGTACCGCAATGCAATCGCCCGGCCCAGGCCACTGGCCCCGCCGGTTATGAATACCCTCTGTGTCATGTTCGTGCTCACCGTTTTTACGTTTGAGTTCGTTTTATATTTTGGAGTTCGCGTTCTTTTTGCTTTGGAGTAAGAGCTGCTACCGGGTAAGGCCTTCCAAAACACGCTCCTTCGGCACGTCCATGTGACGCTTGAGCTCCGCCATCCATGGCTCCGCACAGTTTTGGAAGGCCTTACCCGGCACCCGCTCCCATCACCAATACTGGCGGCCAAGACGAACACCCTGCTCCCAAGCCCGAACCAACGTCAGGACTTGTACTTCCGGAGCTCCAACCGGGCCACCATGGCTCGATGAACTTCGTCCGGGCCATCGGCCAACCTCAGAACCCGAGCGTAACCGAACAACGCCGTCAGCGGGAAATCGTCGTCGCTGACACCGGCACCGCCGTGAATCTGAATCGCATCGTCCACAATCTGCTGCAGCATCTTCGGCACCACCGCCTTGATCATGGAGACTTCCTGCAAGGCGCCCATGATGCCCTTGGTGTCCAGCGCCCAGGCGCACTTCAGGGTCAGCAGCCGAGCTTGTTCGATGTTCATTCGGGCATTGGCGATGATGTCCGGGTTGGCACCCAGTTTGGCGATCGGGCGGCCGAAGGCTTCGCGGGTCATGGCGCGTTTGATCATGATCTCCAGAGTGCGTTCAGCAGCGCCGATGGCGCGCATGCAGTGGTGTACGCGGCCCGGGCCAAGGCGGCCCTGGGCGATTTCGAAGCCGCGGCCGGGGCCGGCGATGATGGCGCTTTTGGGCAGGCGTACGTTGTCGAACAGTACCTGGCCGTGGCCATAGGGCTCGTCGTAGGCACCGAAGACCGGCAGCATGCGCTCAACGGTGATGCCCGGGGTGTCGAGCGGCACCAGCACCATGGAGTGACGGCGATGTTTCTGGGCGTCCGGGTCGGTTACGCCCATGAAGATGCCAACTTTGCAGTCAGGGTGGCCGATGCCGGTGCTCCACCATTTGCGGCCGTTGAGCACGACTTCGTCGCCTTCAACGGTGGCGGTGGCTTCCATGTTGGTGGCGTCGGAGGAGGCCACGGCCGGTTCGGTCATGCAGAAGGCGGAGCGGATTTCGCCGCTCAGCAGTTTCGGCAGCCACTCGGCTTTCTGTTCTTCAGAGCCGTAGTGGATCAGCACTTCCATGTTGCCGGTGTCCGGCGCGTTGCAGTTGAAGATTTCCGGGGCGATGAAGCTGCGGCCGGTTTCTTCGGCAATCAGGGCGTAGTCGGAGTTCAGCAGGCCGCAGCCGTATTTGTCGTCCGGGAAGAACATGTTCCACAGGCCCTGGGCCTTGGCTTTCTCCTTCAGTTCCTTGATGACCGGCAGTACTACCCAGCGGTTATCCTGGGAGGCAAGCTCCTTGTGGTACTGCTCTTCGATGGGATAGATCTCGTCGCGCATGAATTTTTTCACGCGGTTGAGGTAATCCTGGCCTTTCTCGGAAATGTTGAAATCCATGGTGCAGCTCCTCGCGCTTGCCTGCCCCGTTGGGGGCGCACTTTCAGTCAGATGGCGAACAGTCTAGGAGCCCATGTGCTATTACGCGACTGAATTGTTCTTATCATTTATCATTAGCACCACTAATTCAGATAACGGATTCCCACATGGCCCTGAATCGACTGGACCTGAACCTGCTGCACGTTTTCGACACCATCTACCGGGAAGGCAGCCTGACCCGTGCCGCCAAGGCCCTGCACCTGACCCAGCCCGCCATCAGCCATTCCCTGGCCCGGTTGCGGGATCACTTCAACGATCCGCTGTTTACCCGCCAGGGTAACCAGATGGTGCCCACGCCGCTGGCTCGGAGGTTTCTGGAGTCTATGCGCCCGGGGCTGAACCAGGTCCAGAGTGCGGTGAACCAGTTCCACGCCTTTGACCCGGCCACCCAGCGTAAAACCTACTCGCTCGGTTTGCGGGATGTGCTGGAGTCCACCTTCCTGCCTCAGTTGATGAACCGGCTGGAGCCTTATCCGGAAATGGAAATCGTCAGCCAGCGGGTGGCCAGGCGGGATATGGAAACCCAGCTGGCCGCCGGCAAGCTGGACTTTGCCATTGATGTGCTGCTGCCGGTGAGCAATCACACCAGCCATGAACTGCTGAGGCAGGACAGGCTGGTGGTGCTGGCCCGTGAAGGGCACCCCGTGGTGAAAAGGGGGCTGGATATGGACGCCTACCTGGCGGCGAAACACGTGCTGGTGTCGTCCCGAACCGAGGGGCCGGGCATTGAGGATTTCGAGCTGTCACGCCGTGGCGTTCGCCGCAATATCCGCCTGCGGTGCCAGCATTACTATGCCGCCTGCCGGGTGGTGGAAAGCTCGGACCTGCTGCTAACCATGCCGGAAACCTATGCCCGGATTATCGCCGAGCGTTCCGATATTCAGGTGATGAGCCCGCCGGCACAGCTGCCTTCGTTAGACGTGCACCTGTACTGGCACAAGGCCTATGAAGGCGAACCGGCGCTGGTGTGGTTCCGGGATCTGCTGCAGAGCCTGTCGGGGAATCAGTAAGCCCCCACCAGCATCAGAAAACCGAAGAAGCCGGTGGCGGTAATGCCCAGAGACACCGCCACAATCCCGAACCCCCACCAGATGGCGGCGCCATCGGAAATGTTCACACCATGGCCCCGCAGGGTGCGATAGAAAGCCCAGGGGCCCAGTACAAAGGCACCTGCCACGGCAAACACCAGCCCAATGGCAATGCCGGCAAAGGTCCAGGTGGCCAGCACCATGGCCCGGTCAGAGGTCTGGTCGGTTACATCGTGGTGCTCCAGGAACTTCTTGCAGAAGAACCACACCAGGGCAAACAATGCGGCCACAAACACCAGGCCGCCAATCAGGGTCATTATCCGGTACAGCACGCGGGTATCCTGTTAAAACATGATCAATCGGGGAACACCGGCTCCGGCAGGCACTCGAATCCGGGCCGGGCGAACAGATAGCCCTGGTACAGCGCAATGCCCTGGGATCGCAGCCAGTAATACTCTTCGGGCACTTCCACCCCCTCAGCCACAATCCGGCTGAGTAAGCCGTTCCAGAAATCAATTACCTGCCACTATAGCCAGCATGTCTTCAGGGGTAAAACAACAAATCCGGAAACACGGCTTTGCCACTGGCATCTGACCTGCCGGGAACTACACTGACGGTGTTGCATCACACCCTACAGCAAAGCATGAAGGAGGTTCGGGAATGGCCCAGACCGCTCGCATCGCCGTTACCCCCGGTGACGGCATTGGCCCGGAAGTGGTGGCAGAAGCCGTCCGCTGCCTGGAAACCCTGCGTGCAAAGCACGACCTGGCCCTGGAGTGGACACGGTTTCCCTGGCCCTCACACGCCTGGCATGAGGAATATGGCGAAAGCTGGCCGAAGGATGCCCTGCAGCAACTGAAAGCCTACGACGCCATTCTGCTGGGCGCGCTGGGAGACCCCGGGCCAATCGATGACACCAACCGTTACCTGCTTTCAGACAGCGTGTCCCTGGCACCCCTGCTGGAGATGCGCAAAGGCTTTGACCAGTGGGTGTGCGAACGCCCGGCCCGGTTACTGCCCGGCGCCCGCCAGTACCTGAAAGATGACCGAGCCAAAGACATCGACATGCTGGTGATCCGCGAAAACAGTGAAGGCGAGTATGTCAGCCAGGGTGGCCGCCTGCGCCAGGGCACGCCGGATGAAGTGGCGACCCAGATGGAAGTATTCACCCGCCGAGCCACCGAGCGGATTATCCGCTACGGTTTCGAGCAGGCCCGCCAGCGCGCCGCCGAGCGCGTTCAGGACGGCCGCACCCGCAGCTTCCACCGGTACGACGGTTCCACCTGTGAAAGCCAGGTGTGCCTGATAACCAAGCGCAATGCCCTGCGTTACTGGGGCGACATGTACACCGAGGTGTTCGAGGACATCGCCCGGGAATACCCGGATGTGGCCACCCACCACGAACTGGTGGATGCCGCTTGCATGAAGTTTGTATCCAGCCCCTGGGCCTTTGACGTGGTGGTGGCCAGCAACCTGCAGGGCGACATACTGACCGACCTGGCCGCAGTGATCTCCGGCGGTATGGGGGTGGCACCCTCCTGCAACCTGAACCCCACAGACCCGGACATGCCGTCGATGTTTGAACCCACCCACGGCAGCGCCCCGGATATCGCCGGCCAGGGCATTGCCGACCCCACCGCCATGCTGTTCACCACCGCCCGCATGCTCGACTGGCTGGGCCGCAAAGACCCGACCCTGGCCCAGGCCGGCAAGGAACTGTTCGATGCGGTGGCGGCAGACCTGGCCGAACACGGCGGAGACCGGCGCGCCACCCGTGAAATCGGCGACGCTATTTGTAAACGGCTGGCCCCGTGACTAGGCTGCAATAGAGAGCTATTCCATTCACTTCGGGAGGTATCCATGACCGACCACAAAGGCAAACTTTCTCCCCTGCTCAAGCAGGCTACCGGCATCACTGCCGCCAAGGGCGAAGGCGCCTACATTGTTGATACAGACGGCCGTCGCTACCTGGATTTCACCTCGGGTATCGGGGTAACCAGTACCGGCCATTGCCACCCGAAAGTGGTGGAGGCCGCCCAGAAACAGGTGGCCACCATGATTCACGCCCAGGCCACCACGGTGATGAATCCCCGGTTGCCGGAGCTGGCGGAAAAACTCGGCGCGCTCACGCCAGACCCGCTCAATGCCTTTTTCTTCTCCAACGCCGGCACCGAAGTGGCCGAGGGGGCTATCCGGCTGGTACGGCAGGTAACCGGCCGGCCCAACATCATTGTGTTCCATGGCGGATTCCATGGCCGCACCATGGGCTCGCTGTCCATGACCACCTCCAGCGTCGGCCTTCGGGCCGGGGTCAGCCCGATGATGGGTGGTGTCGTGGTTTCCCCCTTCCCCCACGCCTTCCACTACGGCTGGAGTGAAGACGAAGCCACTGATTTCTGCCTGAAAGAACTGGACCGCATCTTTGTCACCTATTCCGCCCCGAAAGAAACCGCTGCCATGCTGATCGAGCCGGTTCAGGGGGAAGGTGGCTACGTGCCCGCCAATGCCCGCTTTATGCAGGGGCTGCGGGAACGCTGCGACAAGCACGGCATCATGCTGGTATTCGATGAAGTTCAGGCCGGCTTCGGCCGCAGCGGCAAGTTCTGGGCCCACGAGCACTTCGGGGTAACGCCGGATGCCATCATGATTGCCAAGGGGCTGGCCAGCGGCTTCCCGATTTCCGCGCTGGCGGCGTCTGAGGAAACCATGGCCAAGGGCTGGCCCGGCTCCCAGGGCGGCACCTACGGCGGTAACGCAGTGGCTGCAGCCGCGGCCATCGCAACCATCGAGGTGATCCAGGAAGAAGGCCTGGTGCAGAACGCCGACCGCATGGGCAAACGCCTGTGGGACAACCTGCATAACCTGAAGAAAGACTACCCGGACATGGCCGATGTGCGTGGCAAGGGCCTGATGATCGGGGTGGAAATGCGCCGGGGCGAATGCCCGGACGGCGAGCGGGCCGGCAAGATTCTCAAGGAATGTGAGAAGCGGGGCCTGCTGATGCTGCGCTGCGGCCCCTACCAGGAAATCGTACGCTGGCTGCCGCCGCTGATCGTCAACGAACAGCAGATTGACGAAGCATGCGGCATCTTTGAGGAAGCCCTTAAAGCCACCGTCTGATCCTTGAAACGGCAACAACGAAAAACGCCAGGCGGGAAACCACCTGGCGTTTTTTATGGATGCCGGTCAGCGATCGAGGCAGGTTACTCCGCCATTACAAACTCCAGCCGGCCCGGGGCGACCCGGATATCCATGGGCACCAGGCCGAACATCCGCTGGGCGGTGTCGGTTTCATCCAGCCGGTATACCGGCATGGTTTCCAGCATCTGCGCCACCACCCGCATCACGGTATCGGTAACCGGGGCCAGGTCGCCCTTGAAGAAGGGTGAATCAATAGAGCTTTCCAGCAACTGCAGCCGGCGGATATACACGGCTTTTTCCTGGCTGTCGTAAACCGGGGCACCTTCCACTTTCAGGGCCAGGTCTACCGGCAGCCTGGTCATCAACGCGTTCAGCGCCACCTGCCCTTTCAGGTCGATGACCGCCACATCGCGACCGTCCGGCCCGAGGGTAATATCGGCATCACTCAGGCTCAGGCTGAGCGGCGAACCGCTGTTCAGCTGCTCACGGTCGTACTTGGCCACGGCATTTTTCAGGTGGCCTTCGATTTCACCTTCGGAAATGGAATACGGGGAAAAGCTGGCACAGCCGCTGACCAGCACCACGGCAAACAGCGCAGCCAGTCTCAGGAAAGGTTTCATTACGTCCGTCATAAGTCAGTCTCCTCGGAAATGCCACTATAGTGCGGCATCTCCGGGGCACTGACAACTTAAACTCCGGTATCAGAACTGTTGCTTGGCCATCCAGGGAATGATCCGGTCGAAGGCTTCATCCAGCCGCTCACAGGGAGTGGAGAAGCTGAAGCGCAAGGCGTTGGTGCAGCTTTCGCCAAAGGCATCCCCGGGCACGGCACAAACGCCGGTTTCCTTGAGCATCCGCAAGGCTACATCAGAGCCGTCCACATGGGGCGGCAGGTTCGGGAAGGCATAGAAGGCGCCGCCGGGCTTGTAGCCGGTGAGGTATGGCGTCTGGTCGATCAGGTCCACAATCTTGTCCCGCCGCTCCCGGTATATATCCACCATATCCTTTACGCATTGCTGGTCGCCGTTCAGTGCGGCCACCCCGGCAAACTGGGCGGGTGTGTTGGCCACCGACGTGGTGAACATGTGGTACCGGCGCAGGGACTTGATAGCGGCCTGGCTGGAAATCACCCAGCCTACCCGCAGCCCGGCCATGCTGTAGGTCTTGGAGAAGCTGCTGATGCACATGATGTTGTCCAGGTCCATGGAGCAGTTGAGCACACTGGCAAAGTCATCGTCATCAAACAGCATGTGGTCGTACACCTCGTCGGCGTACACTTGGATGCCCCGGTAGGCACATTCTTCCAGGATGGTCTCCACGGTACTGCGGGGGTAAACCGCGCCGGTGGGGTTGTTCGGGTTGTTCAGGATCAGCGCGAAGGTGCGCGAGCCCATGGCCCGGATCACTTCGTCCGGGTCCAGCTGGTGGTCGTTCTCTGCTCTGGTGGGGATGAACTTCACCTCGCCCCCGGTCATGCGGATCAGTGGCGCGTATAGCAGGAAAGACGGGTCCGTCACGATGAACTGCCGCCCAGGGGCCGAAGTGGCGGAAATGGCCAGGTACATGGCCTCGGTGGCGCCGCTGGTCACCAGGATGTTATCGCGGGTGAGTTTGCGGTTATATCGTTTGCCATAATAGTCCCGCAGCGCTACCAGCAACTCCGGCAGGCCGGCGTCCATGGTGTAACCGGTCTGGCCTGCATTCAGGGCATCCACATAGGCGTCGATAATGTGTTTCGGCGTTGGCAGGTCCGGCTGGCCAATGGAAAGATGGATTACATCCTTCATGGTGGCTGCCATATTCACAAGGCGGCGAATGCCGGATACCGGGATGGCCTGCATGGCCGGGTTCCAGCTGGCCTTCGCCTTACGGTACTTCATTTTCCGCGGCTTGGACTCACCTGTGTCCTTGTTTACCGGGTCTGCCATATGCACCTCCACGCATCAGGAAATAAAGGCCTGATTGCAGCGTAGTCACGAAAAATGAGAGGTACAAGGAAACCGCCAACATTGACCCCGGCCGGCCCCGCTACCAGACTATAAAAAGACCATTAAACGCCTTCAGCAATCTCCGGAGTTGAAATGACCGAATCCCGCCAACCGGTTATCACCGTTCTGACCGCCCCGGGCGAAGATGCCCCGGCCGGCATCGAAGCCGTCAAAGCACGGGCCGAAGTGCGCTTTGCCTGGGACGAGCAAACCCTGCGGGACACCCTGCCCGGCACCGACGTGATGATGGTGACCGACTTCCGCACCGAAGCGCTGGAAGCCGCCTGGCCGGCTGCAGACCGCCTGCAATGGATTCACGCCACCAGTGCCGGGGTAGATGCCCTGATGTTTCCGGCGTTGATCAAGAGCGATGTTATCGTCACCAACGCCCGGGGTATTTTCGACCGCACTATTGCCGAATATGTGTTGTGCAGCATTCTGATGTTCGCCAAGGACTTTCCCCGCTCCATCCGCCTTCAAGACAAGCACCAGTGGCAGCACCGGGATACCGAGCGGGCAGAAGGCAAGCAGGTGCTGGTGGTGGGCGCGGGCTCCATCGGCCGGCAGATCGGCCGGCTGGTGAAGGCCATCGGCATGCACCCCCACGGCATTGCCCGCACGCCCCGAAAGACAGACCCGGACTTTGAAGCAGTGCACGGCAATGACGAACTTTATGACCAGCTCCGGCACGCGGATTTTGTGGTGATTGCGGCACCGCTGACGCCCCAGACCGAGGGGCTGTTTGATACCAAGGCCTTTGCGGTGATGAAGAAATCCGCCCGCCTGATCAACATTGGCCGTGGGCCGATTGTGAAAACCGGGGACCTGGTGAAGGCGCTGGATGAAGGCGAGATTGCCGGGGCGGCGCTGGATGTGTTCGAGGAGGAGCCGTTGCCGTCTGATCATCCGTTGTGGGAGCGGGAGAATGTGATTATGACGGCGCACATGGCGGGCGATTTCATCGGCTGGAAGCGGGCGCTGACCGATCAGTTCCTGGAGAACTTTGACCGGTGGCACCAGGGAGGGGAGCTGTTCAATCTCGTTAATAAGGAGCTTGGGTACGCTGGTTAGCTAAGACTCCGGCACCGGAGCGGCTGGTCGGGTAGGGGCTTCCAAAAACCGCTCCTTGCGGCACAACACCTGAACTCAAGGGCCCCAAAACAAAACGGGAGCCCAAAGGCTCCCGTTCTGAAACAAACTTAAAAGCTAAAACCTCAGCCCCCCGAAAGCGACTGCTCCGAAGGATCCAGCTCCATCTGCTGAATGGCAATTACCGCCTGGGTCCGGTTACGAACCCCAAGCTTGCGGAACACCGCTGTAATATGCGCCTTGATGGTCGCCTCAGAAACATCCAGATCATAGGCGATCTGTTTGTTCAGAAGCCCCTCGGCCAGCATACCCAGCACTCGGAACTGCTGCGGCGTCAGTGACGCCAGGCGCTCCGAGAAGTCCGTGGTCTCAGCCTGCATGCGTTCGATCTTGTCCGCTACGCCTTCCGGCAGCCAGACATCACCTTCCAGAACTGCCTGAATGGCCTCGGTAATGGTTGGCAGCGGTGCACTCTTGGGAATGAACCCGGAGGCACCGTAGTCCACCGAACGGCGCATAACCTGCAAGTCTTCCGATCCTGACACAACCACCACCGGCAAGCCCGGGTACTGGCCACGCATGAACACCAGCCCCGAGAAGCCGTGGGCACCCGGCATATTCAGATCCAGCAGGATCAGATCGGCATCCGGGTGCGACTCTACCGCCGCCTGCAGGGCCTTGATGCTGTCGACCTCTACGGTCTCGGCATCCGGCACCGCCTGATTGACCGCCTGTTTCAATGCTGCCCGAAACAACGGGTGATCATCAGCGACGATAATTGTTTGTGTCATTCAACAGATTCCTCTCAGGTTAAGGGCTGTCGAGGGCCGGGTTATTTGAACTCGCGGCTGTCGATCAGCTCATCCACTACGCCCGGATCAGCCAGGGTAGAAGTATCACCCAACTGATCGTGCTCATTAGCGGCAATCTTACGCAAAATCCGGCGCATAATCTTGCCCGATCTTGTCTTGGGCAGTCCAGGCGCCCACTGGATCACGTCCGGAGAGGCAATCGGGCCGATTTCCTTGCGCACCCACTGCACCAGTTCTTTCTTCAGTTCGTCAGACGGCTCTTCGCCCTGAACCAGGGTTACGTAAACGTAGATGCCCTGCCCCTTGATCTCGTGCGGATAGCCTACCACAGCGGCTTCGGCCACTTTTTCGTGGGCAACCAGCGCGCTTTCAACTTCGGCAGTACCCAGGCGGTGGCCGGATACGTTCAGTACGTCGTCCACACGGCCGGTAATCCAGTAGTAACCGTCTTCGTCGCGACGGGCACCGTCACCGGTGAAGTACATGCCTTTGTAGGTGCTGAAGTAAGTCTGGATGAAGCGCTCATGGTCACCGTAGATGGTGCGCATCTGGCCCGGCCAGCTGTCCATGATGACCAGGTTGCCCTCGGTCTTGCCTTCCAGGATGTTACCTTCGTTATCCACCAGCGCCGGCTGTACGCCAAAGAACGGCAGGGTAGCGGAGCCCGGCTTCAGGTCTACTGCGCCCGGCAGCGGGGAAATCAGGATGCCGCCGGTCTCGGTCTGCCACCAGGTGTCCACAATCGGGCACTTGCTGTTACCGATAACCCGGTGATACCACTCCCAGGCTTCCGGGTTGATGGGCTCACCCACAGAACCCAGCAGCTTCAGGCTGTCACGCTTGGTGCCGCTCATGCAGGACTCGCCTTCGGCCATCAGGGCACGGATAGCGGTCGGTGCGGTATACAGGATGTTGACCTGGTGCTTGTCCACCACCTGCCCCATGCGGGAGCTGTCCGGGTAGTTGGGCACACCTTCAAACAGCAGGGTGATGGCGCCATTGGCCAGCGGGCCGTACAGGATGTAGCTGTGGCCGGTTACCCAACCGAAGTCAGCGGTACACCAGTACACGTCGCCATCGTGATAATCGAACACGTACTGGTGGGTCATGGAGGCATACACCATGTAACCACCGGTAGTGTGCAGAACGCCTTTCGGGGCGCCGGTAGAACCGGAGGTGTACAGCATGAACAGCGGGTCTTCCGCGTTCATCGGCTCCGGCTCGCACTCGGCCGAGGCGTTTTTCATCAGGTCTTCGTAGCGGGCATCGCGGCCTTCGGTCCAGGGCACCTGGTCGTTGCCGGTGCGGGTGACCACAATCACGCGTTCAACCTTGGCGTCTTCCTCATGCTTGAGGGCGGCATCCACGTTTTTCTTCAGCGGTATGGCACGGCCGCCACGCAGGCCTTCGTCGGCAGTGATCACAAAGCGGGATTTGCCGTTAACAACGCGGGCTGCCAGTGCTTCCGGAGAGAAACCACCAAACACCACCGAGTGGATGGCACCGATACGGGCACAGGCCAGCATGGCAACGGCAGTTTCAACAATCATCGGCATGTAGATGGTGACGACATCACCCTTCTTGACGCCCTGATCTTTCAGTACGTTGGCAAACTTACAGGTTTCTTCGTGCAGTTCGCGGTAGGTGACGTTGCGGGAAACCGAGGGATCATCGCCTTCGAAAATAATGGCGGTCTGGTCTGCACGGTCTTTCAGGTGACGGTCCAGGCAGTTGGCAGAGGCGTTCAGCACGCCGTCTTCAAACCACTTGATGGACAGGTTGTTGTAGTCGTAGGTGCTGTTCTTGACCTTGCTGTAGGGCTTGATCCAGTCCAGGCGCTTGCCGTGCTCGCCCCAGAAGGTGTTCGGGTCTTCTACCGACTGGCGATACATGGCTTCGTACTGTTCGCGGGTAACCAGTGCGCGATCGGCCACTTCCGGACTCACCGGATATACCTGTTTATCAGTCATTGTGCTCCCCCTATTAAGAGTCTGTTGTCATTATGGGTTTTCAAAATTCAGGGTGGTGGGACTTTATCAGTCCTTCTTAAGACAGATACCCGTAGTTCAACATGTGTGCCACTACACAATGAATTAGACTAACGTCCAAATGGCATTCTCATAAGGCAGTAATCCGGGCCAGGACAGGTGCCTGGCCGGGCCCGGTGAGGTAGCGGCTCAGGCCGCTTTTTTACGCTGGCGGGAAGATTTCAGGCTGTAGACCTTGCGCTCTTTCAGCGCATAGCGGTTCAGGCCGGCAAGGTGGATTTTGCGCAGGTAGTGCTGCCAGTCAATCGCCTTGGGATCAACCGGAAACAGGGCTTTGTCGGTCTGCCCCATCCGCTCGGCAAGGTCCTGCAGACGGTCGTTGCGGAACACATAATCCGGGGCGGTATAGAAACCGAAGATGGTCGCCAGGGACTGGGTGGTATCCAGGTTGCGCAGCCATTTCAGGTCCCGGGAGTTGCCCAGCAGTTTCAGCACCCGGTCTGTGATGCTCAGAGGCAGGCGAACGCCGCTCACCACCAGGTCAAACAGGCCCCGGTTTACGGCGACAAAGGGCTTGCTCGGCTGGCGGTAGAACAGGTGGTCATAGGCGGCATAGTTGGTTTTCGATTCTTCCATCAGGTGATCGATAAACTGGCCCAGGGTAACCGGGTTGGAACCGCCACTGCAGCACTGGTAGATGTGCTGTTCACCCGGCTCGGCCAGGGCTTCTGCCAGCCCCATAATGATGGCGTTGGCCACCAGGTCGACCGGTATAACATCAATAATGCCGGAGCGCTTGCCGGGGAACAGGGTGACCTTTTCGCGGGCGTAGGCCAGGATGATGGCATCAGCCACCTTGACCCCTTCAATCCAGCCGGGCGCCGGTTCCTCCAGCGCACTTTCGATAATCGAAGGCCGCACGATGGTCAGGCTCCGCCCCTGCAGTGCTTTCATCAACAGCTGCTCGCCCAGCCACTTGGTGAAGGTATAGGTGTCGCTCCAGCCATAGCGGTTGGCCTCGCGAATGCCCAGCTCCACCAGTTTCTTTTCCAACGCTTTACCGGTGTAACGGGAGCGGACATCCTCGATCTTGTCGTGCAGCAGTCGCACCAGGTCTTCAATCTCGTAATAACCTTCGGGCGATTGCGGGATAGCCTCGCCTGCCGGCTTGATCACCGCCTCGGCCACCTGCCCGGAGTTCATGCCATTCACATAGCAGGTGGATACCTGCAACACCGCCAGGGCAGGATTCATGCGGGCCAGCTGTGCGATGTTTTCCAGGCACAGGGTGTTGATGGTCAGCGCCTTGTCGAGTTCTTCCCGGAAATTCACACTGGCTGCGGAGTTGATGACCGCATCCAGCTCCATGGCCAGCTTGCGGCAGGCCGGCTCTCCCAGACCAAAGCCGGGCTCGGTGACCTCACCGGTTACACAGTGAATGCGGTCTTCGAGGAAGGCATCGAATGCTTCGGTATCTGCCTCGCGGAGGCGGTCGAACACCGAGGATGTGGCGATTTCGTTCAGAAAGCGGCTGCGGGCATCCGGATGGCGCTTGTTGCCGCGGATAAGCAGATAGATACCACCGATATCCGGAACCGCCCGGATCAGCTTTTCCAGTACCACCTTGCCGAGAAAACCGGTTGTTCCGGTAATCAGCACTTTTTTGCCGCGTAACTGCTCCAGCACCCTTGACGATGCTTCACCGCCGCTGACCTGCCGTTTTGTCATGGTAGAACTCCTTCTCTGATCTTCACGTAGCCGGCAACGATGCCAGCAAACCGGTACCTGCATAATGCGGGCCACGAAAACGATATCGCTCAATTCTTGCACACCACAGGTGACAGGGTGGTGACAGACTGCAAACTTACACAACCCGGACCGACAATAAAATGACGAACCAGACTGCACATTATCAGGGCAGCTGCACCCTGCCGGCACACGGCTCTATTCCAGAATTCACACTTCAATTATTGATTGTCTGACACTCTTATTATAAATATTGACGCAGTTTGCAAAGCGTTGCAGAGCGTTACTTTGTGTATCCGGAAATGCGGCCTACTGCACATATTTCGACCACAGCCTTCTCTAAGCTCGATCCATCACAACCGATCACCGCACCGGCTTACGCCGGATCAAAAACCATAAAAACGGTGACGGCCCCAGGGAACAAGAACGAAGGCTGCAGTGATATGCGCGACAAATATAAATACATCGGCCCTGTTTACGACTTTCTGAGCAACCTCTACAGCGGCAAGAACATCCACCGCTGCAAAACCGCCATGCTGGACGTGGAAACCGTGAAACCCGGCGACCGCATTCTGTTTGCCGGCGTTGGCCATGGCCGCGATGCCATTCGCGCCGCCGAGCTGGGTGCCGACGTGACCGTGGTCGACCTGTCCGAAACCATGCTGCGCAAGTTTGCCGAAGCCCAGCACAGCGAGGCACCAAACCTGACCATTCGCCGCATCCACAGTGACATCATGAAGGTGGATGAATTCGAGCAATACGACATGGTGGTGGCCAACTTTTTCCTGAACGTTTTCGACGAAGACATGATGGTAAAAGTACTGGAACACCTGATCCGGCTGGGCAAGGCCGATGCCAAGGTGGTTGTCGGTGACTTCTGCTACCCCACCGGAAACCTGCTGTCCCGTCTGTTCAAGAAAATGTACTGGTATATGGCGGTGTTCACCTTCTGGCTGTTTGCCAACAACGCTTTCCACAAAATCTACAACTATCCCGAACACATGCAGCGCCTTGGCCTGCAGGTAACGGAAAAGAAAAAGTTCAAGCTTCTCAACATGGACTGTTACTGGTCGATTCTCGGGCAAAAGCAGGCCTGACCCCTGCCCGCCGACCAAAACAATAACAACCGGATAACGGGAGCTTCACCATGACCGATCAGATTCTCGCACTCGACAGCGTCAGGGACCTGGCCGATGGCCAGTTCTCCTTCTCCGAGCGGGTTAACTACCTGAAAAGGTACGGAGCCCACACCCAGTCGTTCTCTACCCTGCAACCGGGCATGCAATACTTTGACGTGCCCGGCATGGGCTACATTGCCTACATGCGCAAATGGGGCGGCACCTTTGTTTTGTCTGACCCGGTCAGCGCGCCCGAACACTTCCCTGCCATCCTGGAACGCTTTCACCAGAAATTCCCAAATGCCTGCTACATCCAGGTATCCAAGCCGGTGGTGGATTTCCTGCACCTGCGCTTTGGCCTCTACGGCACCCAGTTTGGCAGCGAATCCCGGATCGACCTCCGTAAATGGAGCCTGAGCGGTAAGAAGAAGCAGATTCTGCGTACTGCCCTCAACCAGGCTGAAAAGAGCGGCATTACCGTTAAAGAACGGTTCAGTGACGACCACACCCGGGAAATTTCCGAGGCCTGGATTCGTACCCGCAAGTGCAAAAGTAATGAAATCCGTTTCCTGATCCGGCCGATGGAAATGGAGTACCGGGAGAACGAGCGCCACTTCTACGCCTACCAGGACGACAAGGCGGTGGGCTTTATCTACTTTGACCCGGTGTATCGCAACAACGAAATCATCAGCTACGTGCCCAATATTTCCCGGGCCAACGCCGATTTCCGCCAGGGTATTTTTTACACCCTGATGGCACATGCCATGGACGTGTTCAAAGAAGAAGGCGTGCCTTACCTGGATCTGGGCCTGATCCCGCTATCGCTGGATAAAACCACCGAGCACCAGGAAAGCCGGCTGCTGAAATCGCTGCTGCACGGCGTCTACGAGAAAGGAAACTTCCTTTATAACTTCAAGGGGCTGGAGTTCACCAAGTCACGCTTCCGCGGTGATGACTTCAAAACTTACTGCTGCCACAAGCGGGCAATTCCGGCGCTGGAGTTCCTGGCCATGTTCAAACTGACCCGGCTGCTGTAACGCCGGGCCAGTGGCCAGTCACCTGCCCCACCGGAATTCCCATCTCAGCCAGGAACAGACCCATCTGTGGCGCTACCTCGCCGGTAAAGCAGGCTTCCCGGACAACCGGCAGCCCTGCCTCCCTGGGTGTCTCCGCCTCTGGCAAACGTCCGGCTTCCTCCAGCCAGTAGGCCACCCTTCGGGCAATCGCCTCACCAGACTCTACCCAATAGCGCACGTCCGGCAGGCTTTTGCGTAACCAGGGCAGCAACAGCGGGTAATGGGTACAGCCCAGCACCACGGTATCAACCCCCGCTTCCCGCAGCGGTTGCATGGCCTGGTCCAGATCCTGTTGAGGCGGCTCGGCACCGGACACCAGGGCTTCGGCCCAGAGCACCAGGCCCGGATGCCCCAACCGAACCACCTGGCAATCCACCGCAAACTCGCGCACCAGGTCGTCCAGGTAAGGTCGCCGCACCGTGGCCGGGGTAGCCAGCAAGCCGATGCGCCGGTTCTCACTGCAGGCGGCGGCGGGCTTCACCGCCGGCACCACTCCCACCACCGGAATGTCCGTTCTGGACCGCAGGCTGGGCAAGGCCACGGTACTGGCGGTGTTACAGGCAATCACAATGACATCGCAGCGCCACCGGGCCAGGCACCCCATGATCAGGCCACAGCTGCGCTCGATCACCACCTGCTCCGGTTTATCGCCATAAGGGAAGCCGGCGTTGTCAGCCAGGTAAACAAGCTCGGCCCCCGGCAGGGCCTGGTGAATGCAGGACGCCACACTCAGGCCACCCACGCCGGAATCGAACACCAATACCCTGGGACATGCATCAGCCATGGTCAGTTACCCGACCCACCGGCGATTTCCTTTTTCATGGCACTGATCAGGCGGCCGGCAATGGTTGTTTCCGGCGGGATCGGCGGATGCTCCTCCGGCGTGAACCAGCCAGCTTCGGCCAGCTCGTCTTCCTGCAGCTTCAGCTCGCCGCTTTTATAGTCCGCCAGGAAGCCAACCATCAGCTGATGAGGAAATGGCCAGTGCTGGGAAGCCTGGTAGCGGATATTGGTCACTTCCAGGCCGGTTTCTTCCATCACTTCCCGGGCCACGGCCTGCTCCAGGCTTTCGCCCGGCTCGACAAACCCGG
The DNA here is from genome assembly GCF_016464245.1 of Marinobacter sp. bablab_jr003. Taxonomy (NCBI): domain Bacteria; kingdom Pseudomonadati; phylum Pseudomonadota; class Gammaproteobacteria; order Pseudomonadales; family Marinobacteraceae; genus Marinobacter; species Marinobacter sp. bablab_jr003. Next base: position 153,654 of record NZ_JADARC010000037.1, on the reverse strand, counting down.
CAATCAGGCTGAAGAAATTTCGGGTTACCCGGGCCGACCGGGCCAGCAGAAAACGATCATCCCGGCGAATCACAGTAATGATGCAAGGGGCAATCCTGGGGTACCAGGGAATGTTACACCGGCCACACCAACGGGCGCGCTCCCGGGGATGCGGCCCCGTGCGCTCGCCACAGCGCCCGCAATAGCGATGGTCCTGCCACCACTGCCACACCTGGAAACCGGTACTGAGCAGTTCGGAAGGGGCATCAGGCGTATGCAACATGGCCTCGCGCAGGCTCAGGGTTTCCAGCCCGGGCAGGCCGGTGTCGGGCAATGCCGTCACATATAACCTGCGGCCGCCGACGGTGCCCAGCGCCAAGGCTTCCGGCCGGCTGTCACCCATTTCCGGGCCGCCCCAGGTCAGAAACCAGCCGTCACCGGGTTTGAGAATGCTGTTGCCGGCAAACGCCAGTAACAGGTCCCCCGGCTCCGGCCCCTGTTCAGACCAACCCGGTACCCATTGCATATTTTGATCGACCATACCCTTGCCTTGTACCTGCAGCGATTACGTTCCGTGGCAATGTACCACATCACATTCACCGGCCAGAATCGGCATAGCGCTTTCCGGCCCCGCTCCAACCCGTTAAACTTGGCGCCTGTTTCCAGCACCGGAGTAGCACCTTATGCGACTTTATCAGGGTATTCGCAGCCTGATCCTGTCTCTTTTCCGCAAGATCCTGTTCCTTTGGGTCAGGACGGATGTCAGCGGCAACACCCTTGAAGCCCTCGGCCTCGATCCGCAGAAGCCGGTGTGCTATGTGCTGCAATACAGCTCGCTTTCCAGCCGACTGGTGCTGGAGCAGGAAGTCATCCAGGCCCGGCTGCCCGGTGCCACGCCGGTCCTGCCCGTCAAGAACGGGCCATCCCATTCGTTTTTCTTTCTGTACAAGCGGATTGGCGGCCTGTTCCGCGGCGGCCGGCACAAGCCCGTTCCCACCAGGGAATTCGGTGACCTGGTCCGATTCGGGCTGGAACACCCCGAGCAGGACGTACAGATTGTTCCGGTTTCCCTGTTCTGGGGTCGCTCTCCGGACAAGGAAAAATCCCTGGTGAAGTTGCTGCTGTCTGACACCTGGTCTGTCGCCGGCCGTTTACAGAAGTTCCTGATTATCCTGGTGCACGGGCGCAACACCTACGTGCAGTTCAACCAGCCGCTGTCACTCAACCAGGTGGTTGAGGAATACCGGGATAACGAGCAGAAAGCCAACCGCAAACTGGCGCGCCTGCTGCGCACCCATTTCCGTCGGGTACGCCAGGCGGTACTGGGGCCAGACCTGTCCCACCGCCGCACATTGGTGGAAGGCCTGGTACGCACCCAGGCGGTAAAAGAAGCCATTCGCGAAACCGCCGCCAAGGACGATATTCCCCCGGAGAAAGTCCGGGCCAAGGCCTACAAGTACGCCGACGAAATCGCCGCCAGCATGTCCATTGTCACCATACGCTTCCTGGAACTGGTGCTGGCCTGGTTGTGGAACCGGATCTACAACGGTATTGCCATCAACAACATCAAGGTGGCCAAGGAAACGGCACAGGACAATGCCGTGGTCTATGTGCCCTGCCACCGCTCCCACATCGACTACCTGCTGCTGTCCTACGTGCTGTACAAGAACGGCCTGATGCCGCCGCACATTGCTGCCGGCATCAACCTGAACATGCCCGTTGTCGGGCCGATCCTGCGCCGTGGCGGTGCCTTCTTCATGCGCCGCAGTTTCCGTGACAACCCCCTGTACGCCACCGTGTTCAACGAATACATGCACGTGATGTTCACCCGGGGTTACTCAGTGGAATACTTCGTGGAGGGCGGCCGCTCCCGTACCGGCCGCATGCTGGCTCCACGGCCCGGCATGCTGTCGATGACGGTGCGCAGCTTCCTGCGGGATCACCGAAAGCCGATTGTCTTTGTACCGGTGTATATCGGTTACGAGAAAGTGATGGAAGGCCGGTCTTACCTGGGCGAACTACGGGGCAAGAAAAAGCAGAAGGAAAGCGTATTCGGGCTCGCCAAGACCGCCCGCAAGCTCACCAACTCCTTTGGCCGGGTAGCGGTCAACTTCGGCGACCCGATTCCGTTAGCCGAGGTTCTGGACAACGTACACGACAGCTGGCGCGAAGAGGCCTACGATGCGGAGTTCAGGCCATCCTGGCTGCCGGATGCCGTCGACGCCCTGGCCCAGCGGGTTGCCAGCAACATCAACGCCTCGGTTGCGGTGAACCCCATTGGCATGACCGCCACCGTGCTGCTGGGCACCGAGCGCCTGGCCATGGACGAAGGCCAGCTGATCCGGCTGCTGGACCAGTACGCGAGCCTGCTGAAAGCCCGGCCCTACGCCGGCACCGTGACCCTGCCCGAGGGCAGCGGCAAGGACTGGGTGGCCTACTGTGAAAGCATGGGGCTGGTGTCCCGCCAGCCACAGAAGCTGGGGGACATCATCGGCCTGGAAGGCTCCAACGCCACCCTGATGACCTACTACCGCAATAACATCCAGCACCTGTTTGCCCTGCCGGCACTGGTTGTCAGCCTGTTCGAAAACAAGTCCAGCCTGCGCCGTGACAAAATCGTCTTCCTGGCCAGCGTGGCCTACCCCTACCTGCAATCAGAACTGTTCCTGAAATACTCGCAGGACGAGATCGAATCCGTCATTAACGACTGGATTGATGTGCTGGTTGACCAAGGCCTGCTGGTGACCCTGGATGACGAACGCCTGAGCCGGCCGGAAGAAGGCACAGAAGCCATGCTGCGGGCGCGTATTTTGTCCCGGTTTATTATCCAGACCCTGGAGCGTTACCACATTGCCCTGGGCATTCTGCGCAAATACGGTTCCGGCAAGCTGACCGCCGCTGAACTGGAGGAGCAGAGCACCCTGCTGGCCGAGCGGATGTCTATCCTGTTCGGGCTGAATGCCCCGGAATTCTTCGACAAGACCCTGTTCCGGAACTTCATTGCCAACATGCAGAAGGAAGGAGTTCTGACCACCGACGACAACGGCCTGCTGTGTTATGGCGAAGGCCTAGATGAGGTGGCCGAGGATGCTCGTCTGGTGTTGAGTGTAGAGAAACGCCAGGCCATCCAGCAGGTCACCATGCTGGATGCCTGAAGCCTGTTGCCGGTTTGGGTCAGCCTCAGGCCGGCAGGGCTTTCAGGGAATAGATATCGTAGCGGCTGCTCTTGCCTTCGATGCGGGTAGCCGGTTCCGGACCTTCTACGGCCGGTGCCTTGCGGGGGCGTTTGACCACCACCCGGTAACGGGCAGCCTTCAGTGCCGCTTGCAGTAATTGAGCTGAATCATCGTCGTCGCCCACCACCTGCCGGAACACCTGCATTTCTTTTTTCACCAGGGCCGACTTGTCCCGATGCGGGAACATCGGATCCAGGTACACCACATCCACCGATTCCGGGTCAGCCTTCACCAACCAGTCAATGGAGCTGCCGGCTTCCAGGGTCATCCTGGCCACCACTGGCGCACAGTCCGGATTCAACGCAGCCCGGGCCAGCCCATCGGCCAGCAAGGCATGGATCACCGGGTTTCGCTCCAGCAAGGTGACGCGGCAGCCAAGGCCAGCCAGCACAAAGGCGTCCTGCCCCAACCCGGCCGTGGCATCCAGAACGTGTAAACCTGCGCGGGTCTTCTGCAAGCCCACTGCCCTGGCGACCAGCTGGCCCGTACCGCCACCGTGTTCCCGGCGATAACCCATCTTACCGGTAACAAACTCGGCCCGTACCGGGCCAGGCGCACCTTTACCGGTGATCTGCAGGGCCAGGCCCTGGTCGTCGGAATACAGAAGAATGGAGTAATCACGAACCTGTTGCGGCTTGACGACGCCCAACCAGGGCAGTGCCAGCTCCTCAGCCAGCGCTCGGGCCTGGTGCTGGTCACCCAGCGGGCTGCAGGCCACCGCAAGGGTGCCTGGCACGGAAGGCTCAGTCACGGCCTGGCAGCTTTTTCCAGGCGACTTCATCGCGGATATAAACCGGCTGGGCCTGCTCCGCCGGCACCGCCTCACCCTGGCGGTAGCCCTGTTCCGCCAACCGGACAACTTCACAGGCCCGGGGTACCAGGGTGTCATCAACCACAGCGACGGTTTCCGCTACATCCGCAGGCATGTCACCGGCGAAGGCCCAGCCGGAACCAACACCGATCCAGCGATCTGCACTGACATCCGGCAGGCTGACTGCCGATGGCGGGCATACCCGCTCGTCTGCCAGCAACACCGGCAGGCCGTCACGGCACTGGAAAGTGCCCCAGTAGACTTCACCCATGCGGGCGTCGAAAGCTACGGCTACGCAGGCCCCTTCGGGCAATTGATGCTTGTCGATCGCTTGCAGCGCAACAGCAGCCAGGGAAGATACCGGCACCACAGGGATATCCAGCCCCCAGGCCAGGCCCTGAACCACGCCGGTGGCAATGCGTAAGCCGGTGAAAGAGCCCGGCCCCCGGGCAAACGCCAGGGCATCCAGGCCAGAAGGAGTGAGCCCCTGCTCCGCGAGCAACTCGCGCACCATGGGCATCAGAAGACGGGTGTGGCCCCGGGGGGCCACTTCAAAGCGCTCGGTAATATGGCCATCCAGCCAGAGCGCGGCGGAGCAGCCTTCGGAAGACGTATCCAGTGCCAGTAACTTCACAGAATCAGTGCCTCCGGGGCCGCTCCGGCCTTGATATTACTTGAGTTGGGACAGGATCTGGTCGCGAATGCTGTCCAGGCTGCCAACACCTTCTACGCGCACGTACTTGGGTGCTTCAGACGGCGCCTTACCGGCCCAGTCCTGGTAGAAACCGATCAGCGGAGCGGTCTGGTCGTGGTAGATACCCAGGCGCTTGCGTACAGTTTCTTCCTTGTCGTCTTCACGCTGAACCAGCGGCTCGCCGGTTTCGTCGTCTTTGCCTTCTACCTTGGGCGGATCGTATTTCACGTGATAGATGCGACCACTGCCTTCGTGCACACGACGGCCAGACAGGCGGCTGACAATTTCTTCGTCTGCTACGGCAATCTCGACCACGTAATCAATGGCAATGCCCTGTTCCTTGAGCGCTTCGGCCTGGGGAATAGTGCGCGGGAAACCGTCCAGCAGGAAGCCGTTCTTGCAGTCCGGCTGCTGGATGCGCTCTTCGATCAGCGCGATGATGATGTCGTCAGATACCAGGCCGCCGGAAGCCATGACTTCCTTTACCTGCTTGCCCAGCTCGGACTCGGCTTTGACCGCGGCCCGCAGCATGTCACCGGTGGAGATCTGGGGGATCTCGAAACGCTCGGTAATAAACTGGGCCTGGGTACCCTTACCCGCGCCTGGCGCGCCTAACATAATGATTCGCATAACGTTGTGCTCCCGTTGTCTTATATTATCGTTTGAAAAACTGCGGCAAAGACCCCTGCCTTTGCGGCAACCTCTCAACAGGATTCCAGTGGGTTAATGGCACACCTGCCCAGAATCGAGGCCGCATTATACGAAGTCAGACCCCGCATAGAAAGTCGACCTCCGTATCATTGGATGAGTAACTGACTGAACTCAAGGTTCGAGGGGGGTTATCAGGGCGTCCAGATCCGCCGACAGACTGCTGATTTCCTGCTGCACTTCTTCCAGTGCCACCGACCCCAGGCCAAGGGCATCGGTCAGTGCCGGTATATCATCCGGGCTGAGCTCGTCGCCGATCCCGCGCTTTTTCAGCAGGCCGTTGGCCAGTAAAACCATCCGCACGTAGTCTTCATCAGCGCCCTGATAGTCCGGGCTCTGGTGCAGGCCTGCGGCCTTGATGACCGGCTCCGGTAACTGCCATAAGCGGTACAGCAATCCGCCCAGGGTCGCATGTCCCATGGGTACGGTGTCGCCGCCCTCGCCGGAGCCAAACACTTCACGCTCCAGCGAACGCATGTCGCTTTCCGGATTGATTTCCCGCAGCGCCTGCAATTCACGGAATTCGGACGGATACAGCCAGGCAATCAGCAGCAAACCGAAGTTGTGGAGCAGGCCGCACAGGTAGGCCATATCCTGGTCAAGCTCCAGCCGCTCCGCCAGTGCACGGCACATAAACGCACAGTACAGGGAGTGGCGCCACAGGCTGTTGATGCCCAGCGCGCCGTCCCGGGCAACCCTGAACGAACGCACACCGGCTGCACCGCGGGCCACATGGGCCAGGCGGTCCGCCCCCAGCAATTCTATCGCCTCCGCCAGCGATCCGTTCTGGCGGGTCTGCCCGAACAATCCGGAACGGGCGTACCTCAGTACCTGGGCCGCCAGGCCCGGGTCGATACCGACCAGGTTCGCCAGTTCATCGCCGTGCTGCTCCGGGTCTTGTGCCAGTTCCGCCATCCGGCCGGCCAGCGCCGGCATGGGCGGCAGCCGGGTAAGGCCTTTCAGGCGGTCTGCCACCTTGTTCAGGGTCGGGGTGGCACCGGCTTCATCATCGCCGCCGTTACCCGCTTCATTACCGGTGAAATCCATTCTCCGGGCGTTGCCCAGGGCACGCTGGAATTCCTCGCCAGCCATCTGTATCAGAACCTGCTCACTACCCGAGGTAAAACACACTTGCCGGGCACCGTAGATGTCTTCATCCACCAGCACGTCCAGGTCCCAGGCCGCGCCCACCGGCGGAATAAAGCCGGGATGGCAATCGTCAAAGAAGCTGGCGGCCTGCAAAGGCTCCAGCTGCTGCAAGGGCCGGCCCGTGACTTTGCGCAGCTGCGCAAGCGAAGGCGGATTTCCGGCCCGGTGCACCACCATCAACAGGCCGCTTACATCGATCAGTACCGTGGCCACGGCAAAGTCAGCCGCCTGCCCGGACGCCTTGATCGCCTCATCCAGGTTGGTAACCGGCGCAATATCCACCGGTGTCCAGGCCAGCCCACGGCGGGCGAAGTATTGTTCCAGTCGCTCGGATACGTTCAAACGCATTGTCTCCCCGGCATCAGCCCGTGTTACGCATGCCGGCAGCAATACCGGCCATGGTGACTTTCAGGGCCCGCTCGACCATCTCCGGCACCTCGCCTTTGTCTTCGCTTTCCCGGTCACGGCGCAGCAGTTCCGCCTGCAGGTAGTGCAGTGGATCTGTGTAGGGGTTGCGCACTTTCATGGAGTGGGCAAACACCGGCTCGCCTTCCAGCAGATCCTGCTGCTCCTTGAGCTCCAGCAAGCGCGCAATGCATCCGGTCAGCCGTTCCCGAAGGCTGGCGCCCAATGCCTTGAGCTTGTCGTCTTCCACCAGGGTCTGTTCGTAATAGCTGGCAATGCGCAGGTCGGCCTTGGCCAGCACCATCTCGAGCATATCCACGTAGGTGCGGAAGAACGGCCAGCCACGCATCATTTCCCGAAGTTCCGGCAGGCGATCCGCCTGTGCTGCCTCTTCAAGGGCCACATCGCTGCCCAGCCAGCTCGGCAGCATCAGGCGCATCTGGGTCCAGGCAAAGATCCATGGAATTGCCCGCAGGCTTTCCACGCCACCCGTGGGCTTGCGCCGGGCCGGGCGACTGCCCAGGGCCAGTTTGCCCAGGGCGGTTTCCGGCGTTACCTGGCGGAAATAAGGCACAAAATCCGGATTCTCCCGAACCACATCCCGATAGGCCTTCAGGGACCTTTCAGTCAGCCAGTCCATGGTTTCGCGCCAGCTGTCTTCCGGCTCCGGTGGCGGCGCCAGGGTGGCCTCGATAACCGCCGTGGTGTACAGGGTCAGGCTCTGCACCGCCAGCCGAGGCAGGCCGAACTTGAAGCGGATCATCTCGCCCTGCTCGGTAATCCGAAAACTGCCGTTTACTGACCCCGGGGGCTGGGACAGGATCGCCCGGTTGGCAGGACCTCCACCCCGGCCTACCGTACCGCCGCGGCCATGGAACAGGGTCAGGTGCACGCCATACTGGCCAGCCACCCGGGTCAGCTTCTCCTGGGCCTGGTACTGGGCCCAGGCGGCCATCAGCTGGCCTGCGTCCTTGGACGAATCCGAGTAGCCGATCATCACTTCCTGACGGCCCTGACAGTATTCGCGATACCAGTCCACCTCGTACAGGGCGGCCATGCTGTCCGGCGCGCCCTGCAGATCGCTCAGGGTTTCGAACAGCGGCACGACCCGCATCGGGAACTTCATGCCGGCTTCCCGCAGCAGCAGGATCACACTCAGCACATCCGACGGCGTGCTGGCCATGGAAATCACATAAGAGCCCAGCGCTTCCGGGGTTTGTTGTGCCACGACTTCACAGGTTGCAAGCACTTCCCTGACGGGCTCGGAGGGTTCCCAGTTTCTGGGCACCAGCGGCCGACGGCCCTGCAGTTCACGCAACAGGAACTCCTGGCGCTGCTGCTCCGGCCAGGACGAGTAATCACCCAGCCCCAGATACTCTACCATTTCCGCGACGGCTTCGGCATGGCGGGTGGCTTCCTGGCGGATATCCAGCCGGATCAGCGGCAGCCCGAAGGTGTGGGCCCTGCGAATGGTGTCCAGCAGCGGCCCGTTGGCGATGTGTTCAAGGCCGCATTGCACCAGCGAGCGGTAACACAGCTCCAGCGGTGCGGTCAGGTCTTCGTTTTCGAACAGGATGTCAGTTCTGTCGGCCGGTTCGCCTTTGACGCTGGCCTCGGCCCAGTCCCGGGTACGGATCAGCCGGTCCCGTAACTGTGCCAGCACCTGGCGGTATGGCTCCCGGGAATCACCGGTGACTGCCTGCAATTCATCACTGGCCTGCCACATCGAAAGTTCCGCCCGCAGGGCCTGGATGTCACGCAGGTACAGGTCGGCCGCCATCCAGCGGCCAAGCAGAAATACCTGCCGGGTCACATCGTGGGTGACGTTGGGGTTGCCATCCCGGTCGCCGCCCATCCAGGAGGCAATCTGCACCGGTGTCGCCTGCAACGGCAGCCCCTTGCCGGTGGCATCCTCCAGGGAAGCATCCAGGCTGCGCAGAAACTTCGGCAGCGCCTGCCACAGGCTGTTTTCAATCACCGCAAACCCCCACTTGGCCTCGTCTACCGCGGTGGGCCGCTCGTGGCGGATTTCGTCGGTATGCCAGGCTTCGGCGATCAGCTGCGACAGGCGGTCGGTGACTTCACCCCGCTCCGCCGGCATCAGGTCGTCATGGTCCAGCCGGGCCAGGCAGTCTGACATTTCATCGTATTTCAGGATCAGGGTACGGCGGGCCACTTCGGTGGGGTGTGCGGTAAGCACAAATTCAATACGCAGGTCGGCCACACGGCGATGCAGTTCTTCCGGGTCAACGCCGCCGGATTTCAGCCGGTCAAAAACTTCGCTCAGGGATTCCACCATCAGGTCAGACGGGTGCCCCTGCTTGCGCCGAATACCGTGATACTGTTCGGCCAGGTTGGCCAGGTTGAGAAACTGGTTGAAAGCCCGGGTAACCGGCAGCAATTCGTTATCGCTGAGCTGGCGCAGCAGGGTTTCAAGCCGCTGGCCGGAACCGCTCTCCTGGCGGCGATCGGCTTTCGCCGCCGCCCGGATTTCCTCGATCAGGTCGAAGCACTCCTGCCCCGGATGCTGCAGAATGCTCTGGCCGAGCAATTCACCCAGTAAACGTACGTTCTCTCGCAGATCGGGATGCAGTTCTGTCACAGCGGGTTCCTTCTGTAGGGCGTAATCAGGAGAGAGTTACGATACTAAGGATTACCCGGGAAAGTCTATCAGGCCTTGGGGTTACCCTTTTTCCACGCCCTTGACCCGCTGCCAGATGGCATCCAGCGCCTCCAGGCTTTCTTCGTCCATGTCACGCCCCTCGGCGGCCAGGATCTCCTCAATGGCCCGGAAGCGCATTTCGAATTTGCGATTGGTGCGCTTGAGCGCCTGCTCCGGATTCACTTTCATGAACCGGGCCAGGTTCACGCACACAAACAGCAGGTCGCCCAGCTCGTCTTCCACCGCATCCCGCTCGCCGGTGCCGTCTTCGGCGGCCTGCCAGGCTTCCTTCAGCTCATCGATTTCTTCGTGCAGCTTGTCGAACACCGGGCCGATATCCGGCCAGTCAAAGCCGTGGCGGGCAGCGCGGCGCTGCAACTTCTCGGCCCGGGCCATGGCCGGAAGCGTGCGGGCGATGCCGTCAAGGCGGCTGACCAGCGCATCGGCATCCGGCGCAGGCTTCTGCGCCCGCTCTTCCGCCTTGATGCGCTCCCAGCTTTCCTTGATCCAGGCTTCCGTGGGCCGGTTGTCCGGGTCTATCCGGCTTTCCAGGGTACCTTCCGGAAACACATGGGGATGCCGGCGGATCAGTTTGCGCACCAGGTTGTCGACAATGCCATCGAAATCAAAGTGACCTTCTTCCTGCCCCATCCGGGCGTAGAAGATCACCTGGAACAGCAGATCCCCCAGCTCGTCTTTCACATGGGGGTAATCGCCCTGCTCGATGGCATCGGCCACCTCGTAGGCTTCCTCGATGGTATGGGGCACGATGCTGGCGAAGGTCTGCTTCGTATCCCACGGGCAACCGGTGTCCGGCTCCCGCAGGCGCGCCATCAGGGTTTTCAGGTCGTCGATGGAATAGCTCATCCGCGCTTTCGCCTTACGTCGATGATGTTCGGCAGGTTGCGGATCTGCGCCAGCAACCGCGCCAACTGTTCCAGGCTGGAGATTTCCACCGTCACCAGCATGGTCGCGGTGTTCTCGTCTTTATTGGTCTGGGTATGCAGCGACATGACATCACTCTTGGACGCCGACAGCACCTGGGTGATATCCCGCAGCAATCCTGACCGGTCGTAGGCCTCGATCTCGATATCCACCGGATACACCGCTACCGGCTGGCCACCCCAGTTCACTTCGATGATCCGGTTGGGTTCGAATTCCTTCAGGTTCAGGAAAGTCATGCAGTCCTGACGGTGCACGGTAACGCCCCGGCCCACCGTAATGTAGCCACCAATCGGGTCACCCGGCAGCGGCTTGCAGCACTTGGCCACCTGGGTTTTCAGCTTGCCCACACCCAGAATCTGGATATCCGATTCGGTGTCGTAGGCTTTTTTGCGGTTGCCGGTGAGTTTGAGATCCAGCTGCTCGGTTCTCGGCTCCAGCATCTGCTGGGCGACGTTGGCCACGTGGGTGGGGCGCAAATCACCGGCGCCAACGGCTGCAAACATGTCTTCGGTGGAGTGGTAGTTGACCTTCCTGGCCAGGTCCGTCAAATCCACGTCATAGATCGACAGCCGTTTGAATTCGTCTTCCAGGATTGCCCGGCCATCCGCAATGTTGCGGTCCCGGTCCTGCTGTTTGAACCAGTGGGTGACCTTGGCCCGGGCACGGGAGGTCTGGATATAGCCCAGGCTCGGGTTCAGCCAGTCCCGGCTTGGTGCCGGGTTGTTGGAGGTCAGGATAAACACCTGGTCGCCGGTTTTCAGCGGGTAGGTCAGCGGCACAATCCGGCTGTTCACCCGGGCGCCCCGGCAGGCATGGCCGATTTCGGTATGTACGCGATAGGCGAAGTCCACCGGCGTGGCGCCCTGGGGCAGGTCCACCACATGGCCTTCGGGGGTAAACACATACACCCGGTCGGAGGCGACATCGGATTTCAGGTGGTCTGCCAGCCCGGACAAGTCACCCAGCTCTTCCTGCCACTCGAGTACCTGGCGCAGCCAGTTGATCTTGGCATCGTAGCCGGAGGACTTGTTGTTCTTGTCGGTACCCTTGTACAGCCAGTGGGCACAAACACCCAGTTCGGCATCTTCATGCATGGCATGGGTACGGATCTGTACTTCCATCACCTTGCCCTCGGGGCCGATCACCGCCGTATGCAGGGACTGGTAACCGTTTTCCTTGGGGTTGGCGATGTAGTCATCAAACTCGTTGGGGATGTGCCGCCACAGGGTATGCACGATACCCAGTGCGGCGTAGCAATCCCGCACTTCCGGCACCAGAATCCGCACCGCCCGAACATCGTATACCTGGGAGAAATCAATGCCCTTACGGCGCATTTTGCGCCAGATGCTGTAGATGTGCTTGGCCCGGCCACTGAGGTCGCCCTTGATGCCGGAGGCCTTCAGCTCGGTCTGCAGGGTATCGATCACCCGGCGGATATAGCCTTCGCGGTCAAGCCGTTTTTCATCCAGCAGCTTGGCGATTTTCTTGTAGGCGGAAGCATGCAGGTAGCGGAAAGAGAGGTCTTCCAGTTCCCACTTGATATGGCCGATACCCAGCCGGTGGGCCAGCGGCGCGTAGATGTCGAACACCTCCCGGGCCACCCGCATACGTTTTTCTTCCGGGGCGTCTTTCACCGCCCGGATGGCGCAGGTTCGCTCCGCCAGCTTGATCAGGGCCACCCGCACGTCGTCGATCATGGTGACCAGCATCTTGCGCACGTTGTCCAGCTGGCCTTCACTCTGGCCCAGCACGTTGCCCTTGAGCGGATGGTGAACCGACGAGATCGCCGCCATCTGCTGCACGCCGTTGATCAGCCCGGCTACTTCGTCACCGAATTCCTTTCGGATTTCTTCCAGGGCGACCCGCTCTTCCCGAACGGCCCGATAGAGTACGGCAGCCACCAGGCTGGCCTGGTCCAGGTGCAGTTCCGCCAGCACCTGGGCCATCTCCAGCCCGGTTCGGAAGCTGCTGGAGCCGGGCGTCCACAGCCGGTCCTCGCGAAACGCCTGCAGTGCAATCAGGGCCGCTTTCTCGCAGGCCAGTCGCAGCTGGTCCGGCTTATCCAGGTGCGTCAGCTCGGCAATGTGCTGAACCCAACGGTCAAGATCCACTTCACCGTCGCCGGTTACCCCGTACTCTTCCCTAACTTTAACCATAGCAATAACTTACCTGATAAATTTCCGGCGTTGCCCGGGCCCGTCCGGAGCAGGGGCAAGGCCGGCTCCCCGAACCGGTCAGCGCGGGTCGCGCTCGAACAGGGCGATGGACTCAACATGGGTGGTGTGCGGGAACATATCCATCACACCGGCGCGCACCAGCCGGTAGCCGTTACGCACCAGGACACCGGCATCCCGGGCCAGGGTGGCCGGGTTGCAGGACACATAGACAATCCGGTTGGCACCAAAGGCGGTCAGGTACTTGCAGATACCCTCGGCACCGGAGCGGGGCGGATCGATCAGGATCTTGTCGAAACCTTCCTTCGCCCAGCCCTGGCCGGTGAAGTCGCCGTGCAGGTCAGCCCCGAAAAACTCCACATTATCCAGGCCGTTCAACCGTGCATTTTCCCGGCCACGAACCACCATGGCATCGTCGCCTTCCACACCCACAACCTCGCCACCCTTGCGGGCCAGCGGCAGCGTAAAATTACCCAGGCCACAGAACAGGTCCAGCACCCGCTCGCCAGGCTGGATATCCAGCCACTCAACCGCCCGGTGCACCATGTCCCGGTTGATACCGGCATTCACCTGGGTGAAGTCCATGGGGTGGAACTGCATGGTCAGGTCGAATTCATCCATACGGTAGGCCAGGCGTTCGTCGTCCCGGCCCGCCGATTCCGGCCAGATCCGGTGCACGGTGTCCGGACCCTTCGGCTGCAGGTAGATATGCAAGTCCTGGGCCTGGCCAAAGGCAATCAGCTTTTCCCGGTCTTCCGGCACCAGGTCGTCCATGTTACGGAACACCATGGCGGCAACGTCGTCACCACAGGCCACTTCCACCTGGGCGATGCGGTCAAACGCAACCATGCCGTGCAGTAGCTCCCGCAGCGGCGTGATGCGTTTGCCGATACGCGGGTCCAGCACCACACACTCGCTAATGTCAGTCAGGAAACTGTTGCGCTTTTCCCGGAATCCCACCAGCACCGATTCCCGGGCCTTTACGTAACGTACCCCGAGCCGGGCCTTGCGGCGGTATCCCAGGGTATCCGGTGAACGCATGGGCTCGATCCACTGCTCCGGCTCTATGCCCCCGAAATGGGCAAAGTGCTCCCGCAGGGTGTCTTCCTTGAACCGGATCTGGGCATCGGCGCTCATATGCTGCAGGCTGCAGCCGCCGCAAAGGTCGGCAAATTTGCACGGGGGCTGCTGGCGGTCAGGGGCAGCTTCCAGCACTTCCAGGGTGCGCAGCTCGTCGAACTTGCTGCGGGTGCTGACCATCTTTGCCATCACCGTTTCCCCGGGCAGGGCGCCGTCCACAAACTGGACTTTGCCTTCGGTTCGGGCGATGCCACGGCCATCATGGCCGAGGGATTCAATTTCACAACGCACGGGTTCTTGCGGCAGAACCTTGCGGCGGCGCTTACTCATATTGGCTGGTCTCTTGAAGATTAACGATTCAGGCGCCCGGGAATACACCGGTAGACAGGTAACGGTCTCCGCGGTCACAGATAATGGCCACGATCACCGAGTTTTCAACCTGGCCAGACAGCTTGAGCGCAGCCGCAATGGCCCCGCCCGAAGACACACCACAGAAGATACCTTCTTCACGGGCCAGGGCCCGCATGGTGTCTTCTGCTTCCTGCTGGCCGATGTCCAGCACCTGGTCTACCCGGGCGGCATCGTAGATTTTTGGCAGATAGGCTTCCGGCCAGCGCCGGATACCGGGAATGGAGGCGCCGTCTTCCGGCTGCAGCCCGATAATACGGACATCCGGGTTGCGCTCTTTCAGGTAACGGGACACGCCCATGATGGTGCCGGTGGTGCCCATGGAGCTGACAAAGTGGGTCACCTTGCCCTGGGTCTGTTCCCAGATTTCCGGACCGGTGCTGCGATAGTGGGCCAGGGGGTTATCAGGGTTGCTGAACTGGTCCAGCACCTTGCCCTTGCCTTCGGCTTCCATACGGATCGCCAGATCCCTGGCGCCTTCCATGCCCTGTTCGCGGGTAACATTCACCACTTCCGCACCATAGGCTCGCATGGAGGCCCGGCGCTCTTCGCTCAGGTTATCGGGCATGATCAGCACCATCCGGTAGCCCTTGATAGCGGCGGCCATGGCCAGGGCGATACCGGTGTTGCCAGAGGTGGCTTCAATCAGGGTATCACCCGGCTGGATTTCACCCCGGCGCTCGGCTTCCTGGATCATGCTGATGGCGGGCCGGTCTTTTACCGAACCGGCCGGGTTATTACCCTCCAGCTTGGCCAGGATGACATTGGAGGTATTGCCCGGTATCCGCTGCAAACGAACCAGTGGCGTGTGGCCGACATAATCTTCAATGGTGGGGAAAATCATACGCAAACCCTGTGATACACTTTCGGCTTTGAATCATACGCGGGATGGCGGCCACAGTCATTCCGATCCGGATCATCTATGCTGACAGGGAAGTACCCGGTATTGGCTGCCAACACAGCACCGGGCTCGTAAGACTGACGGGAACACAGTATGCGGCGTTGGGGCATTCGAAAAAAAGTTCTGGTGGTGACCCTCGTTCCCACCCTTCTGACCACCCTGTTGCTGGGCCTGTTCTTTACCTACAGCTGGGTGAAGAACATCGAAAACCTGCTGAACGACCGGGGCGAATCCCTGTCCCGCCAACTGTCGGCCGGTGCCGAGTATGGCCTGTTTACCGCCAACCGCAGCCTTCTGAGCAGCCTGTCCACGGCACTGCTGGAAGAGCAGGATGTCCGCTCCATCACCTTCTTCGACCGGGACGGCCAACGCCTGCTGCACAGCGGCCCCGGCAGCACGGAAACCATCCCGGCCTCGGCCCTGGGCTCGGAAAGACCGGTCAAACTGAGTTCAGACAGCAGCACCCGCTTCGTCACCCCGGTGTACCTGCAAGACCTGATGATCGAAACCATGCTCGACCCGGACGCCCGGGAATCCGCCACCGGGCTGGCCGAGCCCCTGGGCTGGGTGGCCGTAGAGATGTCCCATATCCGCACCGAAAAAGAAACCTACCAGGCGCTGCTGATCTCCCTGATGCTGGTGGTTGGCGGCGTGCTGCTGAGCCTGCTGGTTTCCCTACGCCTGAGCCGGGCCTTTACCGACCCAGTGTTCCAGCTGAATGAAGCGGTGGCCAAGCTCAAGGAAGGCAAGCTGGATACCCGGGTATACACCCGGGCCGGGCCGGAGTTTGAACAGCTGGAATCCGGCCTGAACGAGATGGCGTCGGAGCTGAGCCAGGCCCAGGCAGAAATGCAGCAGAACATCGACCAGGCCACCGGGGATCTTCGGGAAACCCTGGAGACCATCGAAATCCAGAACATCGAACTGGACTTTGCCCGCAAAGAGGCGCTGGAAGCCAGCCGGATCAAATCGGAATTCCTGGCCAACATGTCCCACGAAATCCGCACGCCGCTGAACGGCATTATCGGCTTCACCGAATTGCTGCTGAAAAGCCCCCTGCCACGTCAGCAGCGGGACCACCTGAACACCATCCGCAAGTCGTCGGAAATCCTGCTGACCATCATCAACGACATCCTGGACTTCTCGAAAATCGAAGCCGGCAAACTGATCCTGGACCGCGTGCCCTTCCAGCTGCGGGATATCGTGGAAGAAGTAATGGTCATGCTGGCACCGGCGGCCCACGCCAAGAACCTGGACCTGGTTCCGCTGGTCTATAACGACGTGCCGGACAACATCATGGGCGACCCGCTCCGGGTCAAGCAGGTGATCACCAACCTGGTCAACAACGCCATCAAGTTCACCCAGACCGGCGAAGTCGTGCTGCGCGCCAGCCTTGAAGACGAAGACAAGGAAGCCAACCGGGTCACCCTGCGCCTGAGCGTAACCGACTCCGGGGTGGGGCTGTCCCGGGCCCAGCAGCAATCCCTGTTCAACGCCTTCAGCCAGGCTGATGCCTCCACCGCCCGGCAGTATGGCGGTACCGGGCTGGGGCTGGCGATTTCCAAGCGCCTGGTCGAAGAAATGGGCGGTGAAATCGGCCTGGAGAGCGAACTGGGCCGGGGCTCGACTTTCTGGTTCACACTGACACCGGAACTGTCCGTCACCGGCGAAGGTTCTTTCTCCAGGGAGGCTCTGAAAGGCGAGCGGATTATCTATCTGGAGCACCAGAAAACCACCGGGCTTGCGGTGGAACACCTGCTGCGGGAATGGGGCGTGGCGGTTGACCGGGTGGCCTCGCCCGGCGCCCTGATGGAACAGGTAGAAGAAGCCCAGCGCCGCCAGGAAGGCTATGCCGTTGTCCTGCTCGGCATTACCCGGCACCTGCTGAACTCCAGCCAGTATTGCAGCCTGGTCCGCAGCCTGGAGGTGGAGCGGGACTGCCGCACCCTGCTGCTGACACCCACCCTGGAGACCCACGACCTGCCGCTGTCCGGGCTGGCCAGCGGTCACCTGACCAAGCCGGTGTGCCGTGATCCCCTGTATGACGAATTACTGCTGCTGATTCACGGAATCCATACCGGCAGGGGCACCCTGCCCCAGCCCGTGCCCGGCACAAGAACCTCCGGCGCCGGCCGGGTGCCGCGCATCCTGGCGGTGGATGATAACGAGGCTAACCTGAAGCTGGTAATGACCCTGCTGAAAGATTGCCGCCTGGATGCCGAGAGCGCCTCCAGCGGCTTCGAAGCCCTGACCAAGGCCCGGCAGAAGCCCTTTGACCTGGTGTTCATGGACCTGCAAATGCCAGGCATGGACGGGGTGGAAACCACCGCCCGTATCCGGGCCCTGGATTCCGGCTCCCATCAAACGCCGATCATTGCCCTGACCGCCCATGCCCTGGCCGACGAACAGGAAAAACTGGCCAAGCAGGGCTTTGACGGCTACATGCCCAAGCCCATCAGCAGCGCCCAGCTGATTGAACTGGTAAGGGAATTCACGGGCTACGAGTGCTCCGGCAGCCAGCCCCGGTTCAAGATTTCCGAGGTGCGGGATACCCGGCGCGGTCTGCGGCCGTCTAACCGCCGGACGCACCAGAATTGCGTAAGTATTGACGAGAGTATTCAGCTGGCCGCCGGCAAGGCTGACCTGGCGGAGGAGCTGTTCAGCATGCTACTGGAACAGCTGCATACCGACAGCAAGGCCATCCCCGAGCTATGGGAAAAGCAGCAACTGGATGTTCTGCTGGAGTGTGTACACAAGCTCCACGGCGCCACCCGCTATTGTGGCGTTCCGGAGTTGCGCACAGCCACCAACCGGTTTGAAACCGCCCTGAAGTGCCAGGCCCAGGACCTGGAAATCCAGAAAGACCAGCTGCTGGCCGCGATGGCCCGGCTGCAGGACTGGAGCGAGCAGACCGACTGGCAGCAACTGTTCCGGGAACAGCACCAGCCGGCCACCAGCCCGCAAGCCTAGCGGCGTACGCTATCCAGAATCGCCCGCATATCACGCACGGCCTCTTTCAGGCCGGTAAACACGGCGCGGGCAATAATGGCGTGGCCGATATTCAGTTCATTGATGCCCTGAATGGCCGCCACCCGCTCGGTGTTATGGTAATGCAGGCCATGGCCGGCGTTGACGATCAGTCCCTTCTTGCGGGCATAGGCCACGGCATCCGCCAGAATCCGGAAAGAGGCATCCGCCTGCTCCGGGGTTTCTGCCTCGGCATATTCGCCGGTGTGCAGTTCCACCACCGGCGCACCACAGCGCACCGCAGCGTCAATCTGGACCGGGTCCGGATCAATAAACAGTGACACTTCTGCGCCGATTTTCGCCAGCCGTTCACAGGCCCGGGCCACCCGGTCTTCCTGGCCATCCACATCCAGCCCGCCTTCGGTGGTCAGCTCTTCCCGCTTTTCCGGTACCAGGCACACACACTCCGGCCGCACCTGTTCGGCAAAGGCCAGCATGGCATCGGTCACCGCCATTTCCAGGTTCATCCTGGTCTGCAGCACTTCTTTGAGCAGCAATACGTCCCGGTCCTGGATATGCCGGCGGTCTTCCCGGGGGTGAATGGTGATGCCGTCTGCGCCGGCTTCCTCTGCCACCAGTGCGGCCTGCACCGGGTCCGGATAACGGGTACCCCGGGCCTGGCGAAGGGTGGCCACGTGGTCGATATTCACTCCGAGCAACACTCTGGGGTTCATTACGTTCTCCCTGAAGACGAAACCGTCTGGCTGAAAAGATTGCGGCTGTGCAGGGGCTTACCCTGCAGAAGGTAGTCTACCAGTACACGCATCACCCGCTTGGCGGTTTTGCGGCTGGCCTCACTGGTGTAGTCACCGGCGGCGAGGGCTGTCAGCACCTCCCCGGGCAACTGGTTCAGGCGGGCATCACGGCTGGCCGCGGACACAATGCCCTGGGCCGGGTCGTACCCGTATACCTGGCCGGCGCTGACCGGCAAGCCGGTATCGGTGGCCTGGTCCCAGGCAAAGTCATAGCCCAGCGCGGAACAGAACTCCCGCTCGAAGCGACGCAGCAAGGGCTCCAGATCACCCCGGCCGGCCAGGCCGGTCAGGGCTTGCAGAGTATCGATATAGCTGGCGAACAGGGTGGGATAAGGATCGGCAACCGGCAAGACCCGTTGCAGCAACTCGTTGATGTAAAGGCCACTGTAGAGCGACAGGGTCTGCCTGAGCAACGGTGCAGAGCGCACTTCCAGCTGCACCAGGGTTTTCAGGTCACTGCGGCCGGTCCAGTCGACCAGCAAGGGCTGAAACGGCTGCAGCTGGGCCTTGAGGGGGCTTTTTGCACTGTTGGCACCCCGGGCAACCAGGCTCATGCGGCCATGGTTGAGGGTAAACAGGTCTACCAGCAGGGCGGTTTCCCGCCAGGGCCGGCGGTGGATCACATACGCCGGCTCCTGCTGCACAGCTCCCTTCGAGGCCACCATGGCGGCCTCAGAAGTCGCTCATGCCCAGACTTTTCAGGGCACGGTCGCTGTCTGCCCAGCCCCGCTTAACCTTAACCCACAGCCGCAACATCACCTTGCAGCCGAACATCTTCTCCATATCCATGCGGGCATCCTGGCCAATCTGGCGCAGGCGCTCGCCCTTATCACCGATGATGATCTTCCTCTGGCCTTCACGCTCGACCAGGATCAGGGCTGAAATATGCAAGGTTTTGCCCTGATGCTTGAACTCTTCAATTTCGACTGCCACGGAATACGGCAATTCCGCACCCAGTTGCCGGGTGATTTTCTCACGCACCATTTCCGAAGCCATGAAACGCTCGCTGCGATCCGTAATCTGGTCATCCGGATAGAAATGCACACTCTCCGGCAGATACCGGCCCACCGCTTCTTCCAGTGGTTTCAGGTTGGTCTCTTTCAGGGCCGACAGCGGAATAATCTCGGCGAATTCCCGCTTCTTCGACAGCGTTTCCAGATGTGGCAGCAGCAAATCCCGCTTCTCGATCTTGTCGACCTTGTTAACCGCAAGGATGACCGGGCACTTCAGGCGCTTCAGCTTTTCCAGCACCATCTCGTCGGCGCTGGTCCAGGCCAGCTGGTCAACCACAAACACCACAACGTCTACATCGATCAGGGCCGATGTCGCAGCCTTGTTCATGTAGCGGTTCAGGGCCCGGGGCTCTTCTTCGTGCATGCCCGGGGTGTCTACATAGATGGCCTGCACCGGACCCACGGTCTTGATGCCCAGCACCTGGTGGCGCGTGGTCTGGGGTTTGCGGGAGGTAATGCTCAGCTTCTGGCCCAGGATGTGGTTCAGCAACGTGGACTTGCCCACGTTCGGGCGTCCCACAATGGCCACAAAGCCACAGCGGCTGTCCGGATTCTCCGGGCGGGTAATATCATTCATCAGTCGTTCTCCACGCCCAGTTGTTTCAGGGCACTGCGGGCGGCCTGCTGTTCAGCAATACGGCGACTGCTGCCGGTGCCGGAGGTTTTCCGATCCAGTGATGGCAAGGCGCAGGACACATGGAAGGTCTGGTTGTGGGCTTCGCCGTCCACGGAAATCACTTCATACCGGGGTAACGGGAATTGCCGGGACTGCAGGTATTCCTGCAACCGGGTTTTCGGATCTTTCTGAGTGTCCTGGATATCCAGTTTCGCCAGCCGCTCCTTGAACCAGCGCAGCACCTGCTCACGGCAGGTGTGAAAATCACTGTCCAGGTAAATGGCCCCGATGATGGATTCCACGGCATCCGCCAGGATGGATTCCCGGCGATAACCACCGCTTTTGAGTTCACCGGAACCCAGCCGCAGGTACTGGCCGAGCTGGAACTCCCGGCCGATTTCCGCCAGGGTCACGCCTTTGACCATGCGTGCCCGGAGGCGACTCAGCTGGCCTTCCCGGGCTTTTTCGAAGTGGAGGAACAGATGTTCGGCGATCACCATATTCACGATAGAATCGCCCAGAAACTCCAGCCGCTCATTGTTCTGGTTGCCGTAGCTTCGGTGGGTCAGCGCCAGCAGCAACCGTTCAGGTTCCCTGAACTGGTAGCCGATCCGGCGCTGTAACTGATCAAGATCTGGTTGTGAACTCACTTGCCCTCTAACTCATACTCGTGCTGGAAATGAACAATACTGTCCACATTCCCGATGATATTGTTGCGAACCTCATAGTCCACCTTGACCACCACAAACTCACCGTTCTTTTCCACAGTGATGTTCTTGGCATCGAAGCCCCGGACGTTATTGACGCTCAAGCGTTTGTTGATCAGTGTGCGTACCTGTGCCGGCCCCATCTGCCCGAGGCCTTCGGTACCTTCCAGGCTTTCCAGTGCTTCCTGGATGGTAATGTCATCAATGTAGGCCGGCCCGATCTTGATCGCCAGGGTGAGCAGCGCACCGAAGAACAGCGCGATGATCATCATGGCCAGTGCGCCACCTTGTTGCTTTTTCAGGCCTGCAGGAGTTTTGTTATTCATTCTTTTCTGTCTCCGGAACAATGGATTACTCAATAGAGCCTACTCGATCAAAAGATGGCAGACTTGTCAGCGATTGCCAGTGCATCCAGATTGCAAAGGCCTTGCCCACCACCAGGTCGTCCGGCACGGTACCCCAGAATCGGCTGTCGTTACTGTTGTCGCGATTGTCGCCCATAACAAAGTAATGCCCTTCCGGCACCACCCATTCGCCCTCACCGGTACCGCTCACACGGCCCATGGTCAGGTACACATCATGCTCTACCGGCCCCAGCTGCTCGCGCCAGCGCTCCATCGGTGGCAGACGCGCCACAAAGTCCCGGGCCACCGGCTCGTTGTTGATGAACAGCTGCTTGTTACGGTAGCGGATATGGTCACCCGGAAGGCCGATCACCCGCTTGATGTAGTTGGTGGAACCGTCTTCCGGGTAACGAAACACCATCACATCGCCCCGCTCCGGATCGCCGATGTCAACAACCTTGGTACCGGCGACCGGCAGGCGCAGGCCGTAGGCATACTTGTTGACCAGGATGAAGTCGCCCACTTCCAGGGTGGGCAACATGGAACCCGAGGGAATCTGGAACGGCTCGACCAGGAACGACCGCAGTACCAGGACCACGGCCAGCACCGGGAAGAACGACCGGCTGATGTCCACCAGCCAGGGTTCGGCGGGTGCTTCCTCGGCGGGGGCATCCTCTGCCCCGGCAGCCGCCAGGCGCCGCTTTTTCAGAACCAGTTTGTCGGCAAGCCAGATCACACCGGTTACCAATGTCAGAACTACCAGTACCAGTGGAAAATCAATGTCCATCCGGGCGCCTTAGTTTTAGTTATCGACTTTCAACACGGCAAGAAACGCTTCCTGAGGCACCTCGACATTGCCCAGCTGCTTCATACGTTTTTTACCTTCCTTCTGCTTCTGAAGCAGTTTCTTCTTACGGCTGACGTCACCACCGTAACACTTGGCCGTTACGTTCTTGCGCAGGGCCTTAACGGTTACCCGGGACACCACCTGGGTGCCAATCGCAGCCTGGATGGCGATATCGAACATCTGCCGGGGGATCAGCTCTTTCATCTTTTCGACAAGCTGCCGGCCCTTGCGGTGGGCCAGGTCTTTGTGAACGATCAGGGCCAGGGCATCTACACGCTCGCCGTTGATCAGCACATCCAGCCGCACCAGGTTGGCCGTCTGGAAACGCACAAAGTGGTAATCCAGTGAGGCAAAGCCCCGGCTCGCTGACTTGATGCGATCGAAGAAATCCATCACCACTTCCGCCATGGGCAACTCATAGCTGACCTGCACCTGGGTGGACATAAAGTGCATGTTCTTCTGAACGCCGCGCTTTTCCTCGCACAGGGCAATCACGTTACCCAGGTGTTCCTGGGGCACCAGGATATTGGCCTCTACGATCGGCTCGCGCATTTCCTCGATGGAGCCAATATCCGGCAGCCGGGAAGGGTTGTCCACCGACAGGGTCTCACCCTGCTTGGTGACCACTTCGTAGATAACCGTGGGCGCGGTGGTAATGAGGTCAATGTCATACTCCCGCTCCAGTCGCTCCTGGATAATCTCCATGTGCAACATGCCCAGGAAGCCACAGCGGAAGCCGAAGCCCAGGGCATCGGAGTTTTCCGGCTCGAAAAACAGCGAAGCATCGTTCAGGGTCAGCTTTTCCAGGGCATCCCGGAAATCGTCGTAATCATCGGCGCTGACCGGGAACAAACCGGCATACACCTGCGGCTTCACTTTCTGGAAGCCCGGCAGCATCGGGGTTTCTTCAGCAAACTTCTGGTGCACGATGGTGTCGCCCACCGGTGCCCCGTGAATGTCCTTGATGCCCGCCACCACGAAGCCCACATCGCCTGCTTCCAGGACATTGGTATCGGTAGGCTTCGGGTTGAAAATACCGACCTTGTCCGCGTTCCACGCTTTCTTGGTGGACTTAATGACAATCTTGTCGCCCTTGCGCAGCACCCCTTCGGTAACCCGCACCAGTGACACAACACCCAGGTAGTTATCAAACCAGGAGTCGATGATCAGCGCCTGCAGCGGTGCACTGCGATCCCCTTTGGGGGGCGGAATCTTCTTGATCAGGTCTTCCAGCACATCCTCGACGCCCAGGCCGCTCTTGGCGCTGCAGCGCACGGCGTCAGTGGCGTCGATTCCGATAATGTCCTCGATTTCTGCAGCTACCCGATCGGGCTCGGCCTGCGGCAGGTCCATCTTGTTCAGGACCGGAACAACTTCCAGCCCCTGCTCGATGGCGGTGTAACAGTTGGCCACAGACTGGGCCTCGACACCCTGCCCGGCATCCACCACCAGCAGCGCGCCTTCGCACGCATACAATGAGCGGGACACCTCGTAGGAAAAATCCACGTGGCCAGGGGTATCGATAAAATTCAGCTTGTAGGTTTCACCATCTTTGGCGGTGTAGTTGAGCGTTACGCTCTGGGCCTTGATGGTGATGCCCCGTTCCCGTTCGAGGTCCATGGAGTCCAGGACCTGTTCGGCCATTTCACGGTCCGTCAGGCCACCGCAAATCTGGATAAAGCGGTCCGCCAGCGTGGATTTACCGTGGTCGATGTGGGCAATAATGGAAAAGTTACGGATTCGGCTCAGTTCAGTCACAGACAATGATTACTCATATAAGACGTAGGATTGAGCCCGGAGGGGCCGCTACCGGGATCCGGGAACGGCGTGATTTTACCGGTTACCGGCCGTCATTGCCATGATCAGGAAATCAGCGGCTTCTCGTACTGGCGAATCAGGAACCCGATCAGGGCATCTTCGTCCAGCGGATAGCTGAACAGGTTACCCTGCCCCTGGGCACAACCGGCGGATTTCAGGAAGTTAAGCTGCTGCATGGTTTCCACCCCTTCCGCCACAACGGTCAGGTGCAGCTGGTGCGCCAGGGCGATAACGGCCGAGGCTACGTCGGTGGCGCTGACATTGTAGGGAATGTCCCGGATAAACCGGTGATCAATCTTGATCACGTTCAGCGGCAACTGCTGCAGGGCAGCCAGAGAACAGGAACCGGTACCGAAATCGTCCAGGATCAGGCACACACCAAGATCACTCAACGACACCAGCAACTCACGAACCAGCCTCGGGTCTTCATTGAGCAGCTCGGCGGGCATTTCCAGCTCCAGCCGGTCCGGTGATACCCCGGTTTCGGTAATCACCCGGCGCATCAGATCCGGGAAACCGGAATCTGTGAGCTGCCGTACCGAGAAGTTCACCGCCATTTTCAGGGATTCAAAGCCCGCCCGCTCCAGCGCCTGTACCTGGATGCAGGCCTGGCGCAGGGCGAGCTCACCGAGGCGGATGATCAGGCCGGTTTCCTCTGCCAGGCTGATAAACTGCTGCGCCGATACCAATCCCTTTTCCGGATGATGCCAGCGCAGGAAGGCCTCTACCCCGATTACCCGCTGGCTTGCCAGGTCCAGTTTCGGCTGGTAATGCAGTACAAACCGGTCGCCTTCCAGGGCGGTTGCCAGCTCTTCCTGCTGCAACAGGCGCCTGGCCGCCTTGATATTCATCGCAGGAGTGAAGAACTGATAGGTGTTGCGGCCGACTTCCTTGGCCCGGTACATGGCGAGGTCTGCGTATTTCATCAGGGTGCCGGCATCTTCGCTGTCGTCGGGAATCATGGTGATCCCGATACTGACGGTTACCCCTACCTCGTGCTCGTTCAGGCGGATACGCTGGCAAAGCCGGCGCAGAATCGACTCGGCGACGCGGCCTGCAGCGTCGGAATCGCTGATGCGCGAAAGCAGCACCACAAATTCGTCACCACCCAGCCGCGCCACCGAATCTTCTTCCCGGACACAGCCCTGCAGCCATTGAGCCACCTGGCACAGCAGTTCGTCACCGGCGTCATGGCCGAGGGTGTCGTTGATTCGCTTGAACCCGTCCAGGTCCAGGAACATCAAGGCGGCCGGTTCACCACTGCGCCGGCAACGGCGCACCACATGGTCCAGTCGATCCCGGAACAGCTGCCGGTTTGCCAGCCCGGTCAGCGGATCGTAGAAGGCCAGGCGATGCAATTCCGACTGGGCCGCCTTCAGCTGGGTAAGGTCCCGCAGGCTGAGTACAACGCCATTCACCCCGGGAACCGTCAGCATGGCGGTGTAGGTGCCCTCCATATCGCGCCAGCGGCTTTGGGCATCCCGTATCCTGGCCCGCACCACCGGCATCTGCTTGCCCGGCTCTGCCATGGCATCCTTGAAACCGCGCTTCAGGGCCGACCAGTCATCAGCATGCACCAGCTGGTCAAACTCCAGCTGATCAACGGCGTCCGGATCAAAGCCCAGAATATCCTTGCTGGAGGGGCTGGCATACAAGGCATGGCCCTCTTCATCCAGGACCAGCGTTACGTTGGCGGCCCCCTCGGTAATGGCCCGGTAACGGCCGGCGCTGGCCTGGGCAATCATCCGCGAACGGATCAGGGCGAGTGCAAACAGCCAGAGCAACAGGCTGATGGCCAGGCCGGAGCCCAGCACAATCGGCGGGCGCGCGTCAGACGCCAGGTAATCAAAGGCCGGGGTAGAGCGGGTTTGCAGCAGCCAGTCCCGGCCACCGAGCGACACGGTCTGGCTCATTTCAAAACTGAAATCGTTTTCCAGGGAACCGAGGTTAGAGCCGTACATCAAGGTGTCGCGGGCCACTACGCCGTTATCGTAGATGCGAACGTCCAGGAACGGGGAGATCAGCCCGACAATGCCGTCAAACAGACTGTTCATACGAAAGGCACTGAACACATAGCCCGCCAGCATCATGCGTCGCTCGGCCCGGATTTCCGGCACCTCACCGCCCTGAAAAACCGGGTAATACATGAGAAAGCCGGCCTGGTCTTCATCGACCGATTCCTGCACCAGCACCACCTTGCCGGTAACCATAGGCACTGCGGCATCCCGAGCCCGCTCCATGGCACTCCGGTGCACCGGGTCGCTGAATGCATCGTACCCCAGTGCCCGCCGGTTCCTGTCGGTACCCGGCTCCATATACACCATGGGGTAATAGTAGGGCCCCTTGCCCAGCGGCCGGACCAGGTAATCGTATATCCCCTGGGCCCGCACCGAAGAGATGTGATCCGCCATCTGGCGCACGCCAATGCGCTCGACAAACCCGATACCTTCAATGCCCGGGTAGTAGCGGTTGATGTCCACCTTATTGACGTACTCGCTCCACTGCTCGCGGGTAACGCGGCCATTGACAGCGAACAGCCCGGCGCTGCCGGCCAGCACCTGCTCGTAATTGAGCAAACGCTCTTCAATGGCAGTTCTCAGCTGAAGGGACTGGGTACGGAAGCGGGCCTCGGTGCGATCTTCCACCAGGCGGATGGACAATTGCCAGAGCAGAATGGTGGCAATGACTGAAACCAGGAACACGCCCCAGGCAACCCAGGCGTTCCTGAATTTCAGCAACTTACGGAGGGGGAGTTCCTTTTTTGTCATCATTTCCGGCGATCCGTGCCATAGCCATCGTTATTATCGGTCGAAAAAGTATAGCAAAAGCCCCTGAGCGTGTCGTGAACCACGTCAGGGGCTTTGTGAGCTGTTGAACCCGGGCGTTCAGGTCAGGGCTTCATCACCAGGTAGATAGCCCGGCCCTGGCGCACGATGCGTACCGAAACGGCCCGGTTATCCGGCAGGCCCGCCACCACCTTGCGGAACTCGTCAACCGAACGCACCTGCTTGCGGTTGATTTCGGTGATGATATCCCGTGGGCGAATTCCGGCCTCGTAGGCTGCGCCCTGGCCAACACCGGACACCAGCACCCCACCGTCGACGCCTGCTGCCCGGGCCATTTCATCATTCAGCGACTCGACCGCCAGCCCCAGGGGGTTGGAGCCGCTGTTCTCGTTGCTGCCCACTTCCGGGCTGGCTGCGGTTTCACCGTCCTCCGGCAAGCGACCGATCTCGACATCCAGGTCCATCTCCCGGCCTTCACGCAACACGGTCAACCGGGCCGACTCACCCACCACAGTGCGGCCCACCATGGGCGGCAGGTCTGAGGAACGCTGGACAGATTCGCCATTGAACTCGAGAACAATATCACCAGACTGCAGGCCACCACTTTCAGCCGGAGAGCCTTCCATTACTTCAGCGATCAGGGCACCACGGGGGCGCTTCAGACCAAAACTCTCGGCCAGGTCCCGGTTGACCTCCTGGATCAACACACCCAACCAGCCCCGGGCAACACTGCCTTCGTCCCGGATCTGGCGAAATACGCTCATGGCATCGTCAATGGGAATGGCAAACGATACCCCCATGAAGCCACCGGAGCGGGTGTAAATCTGGGAGTTGATGCCGACAACCTCACCATCCAGGTTGAACAGCGGCCCGCCAGAGTTGCCGGGGTTGATGGCAACGTCGGTCTGGATAAACGGCACATAGTTTTCAGATGGCAGGGAGCGGCCAAGCGCGCTGACAATGCCCGCAGTTACCGTGTAGTCGAACCCGAACGGCGATCCGATGGCAAACACCCACTCACCGACCTTGAGATCCTGAGAACGACCAATGCTGACCACCGGCAGGTCATCACCGTTGTCGATTTTCAGCACTGCCATGTCAGAGCGTGGATCTGTGCCTACGATAACCGCCTTGAACTCCCGGCGATCATTCAGGCGCACGATCACTTCGTCTGCACCCTCCACCACGTGGTTATTGGTCAGCACGTAGCCGTCTTTGGAAACAATGAAGCCGGAGCCCATGGAACGGCTGGGCTGCTGGGAATAGGGAGACCCGCCAAACGGCGACTGGGGGCCACGGAAGAAATCCTGCAGGAACGGGGGCAGCTGCTCGAACTGGCGCTCGTCGAAGGGCATACCCTGGAAGCGGGAGCCGCTGCTTTGCGGATCCGTTGTGGTGCTTATGTTGACCACGGCACTGGAATTTTCCTCCACCAGCTCGGTGAAGTCCGGCAAGCCGCGGGCCGCCAGGCCCTGACTCCAGAAGACCGACACCAGTGCTGACAACATCAGCAGTGCGCCCAGCACCGGCCAGGGCTTCAGGACCGGGGACAACCGGGCAGCTTTTGTGTTTGTTCTCGACATCTACAACCCCCTGTTATGACTGTGATACAGCGTTAATTCTGGGGTCAGGCCTCTGATTTTCAACTTAAAAAACGGTAGGACTCAGAGACAGTTCACCGTTGCGATACGGTTGACCCTCACAAGGCGCGGTTCAAACCGGTCACCGGAGCCGGACTGCCAGTGTCTGACTGCGACAAAGCCCGCAGCCAGGCCCGCCAGCGCGCCGGTAATCGCGACAAGGTCCGTCGCCCCCAGCCACCGATAGGCCCCGATACTGCCCAGCACCATCAGCACAAGGGGCAGCCCGTATACCGCCAGCGAAGCGGTCAGCACTGATTGCTCGTCCACTCCGATCACCACTTCATCGCCCACCCGGGCATCCACGGTGTTGGCCACCAGTATCTGGTTCGCACGCCCACCAGACACCGACGCCAGTGCCCGCTGGCCGCAACCGGAGCGCGCCGAACAACTCTGGCAGGCGCTGGTGCGGATAGTCTGCACCCAGGCCCGGTCGCCCTTGAGGGCAACCACTTTGCCGGTTTCAGTGATCATCGTTCAGACACCAGGCCAAGGGCACCGTCAATTTTCACACCATCGGCCACCTTTCGTGCCGTGGCTGGCGGGATCTCTCCCACCACCGCGATCAGGAACGCGCGTTCCTTTACCGCCACCTCACGCATATATACGGTGGTAGCACCGATTCTGGACGCCCCGGTGGGCATTTTCAGCCGGCCCATGGGTTCAACAAATACCGAAAATGCGGCCAGGCCATCAGAGAAAGCAACCGCTTTGCCCTTGCCGGAACGAGGCGCTGCTGCGGGTTCAAAACCCTCAGGGCGCCAGTTCAGGGTCCAGCCGTTCATGCGCGCTATCATCGATTGCCGGGGTTGGCCGGCGTCGTCGAGCGTGCGGGTAATTTCCCGGCCCCGGGTCTGCACTTCAAACTCTTCATCGGGAATGTCGCCGTTTATGTCCAGGTTGGTGAACTGGAAATGCTCCAGCACCTCACCGTCAGCGTTGCGCACATGGCTTTTCACCAGCAGAGCCGTTTCTTTCTCCAGCCACAACCGGTGGCTGTAACGATCGCTGTCTCGGGCG
The DNA here is from genome assembly GCF_016464245.1 of Marinobacter sp. bablab_jr003. Lineage (NCBI taxonomy): Bacteria > Pseudomonadati > Pseudomonadota > Gammaproteobacteria > Pseudomonadales > Marinobacteraceae > Marinobacter > Marinobacter sp. bablab_jr003. The sequence goes on along the minus strand of NZ_JADARC010000037.1, from coordinate 123,929 downwards.
GTCAGGGCCACGGTAACCACATCGTATCCCGCCACCCGGTCTTCACCGATAAGTTCCGGCTGATACCACTGCCCGAAGGGCATCAACTGGCTGGTAAAGGCCTCGGCAAAGGGGCCGGAGGGAATGACTTCTTCCAGGCTGATCCGGCCACGATCCGGCAACACGCACACTACATTCATGCCTTTGCGGACAATCTCTCCGCTGCCACCGTCCTGCATCACCAGGCGCTCTTCCACCCGACCGTTGCGGTAGCGGTGGGCGATGCGCATGGAGTGAACCCGGTCGCCCCGGGCATAAACAAACACACCGCGATAAGATGTCATATTCAGGGCCGGGCCCATGCGCTCCAGCCAGGCCATGGCCGGGTCCGGATCAGCGGGTGACTCGTCGGCCTTTACCGGCTGCATGGCAAAAAGCAATACCAGAACTGTCACCAGCGCAGTACCCACCAACCTGACATTCATGCCAACCGGAACCATCATTGAAACTGCTCCAAACTCAATAACCGCCGCTGGCACTGACCAGGCGGGCATAGCCTACCGAACCGCGCCCGGCGCCCACGCTGTTGTGCTGCGCATGCTCAAGCAGATACTGGCGCATCTGCTGCAGTTGTTCTTCATCCAGGCGTTGCAGGGCCACCTCTTCCACAGCCGATGGTAAGGCAACCGGTGCAACCGCACCCTGCCCCGCGATGGCCGCAGGAACGTCACCCGGTCGGGAATCCCAGCCGGCCCCGGCACCAAAGCCGACCACCAGCGCCATCACTACCATGGCAGCGACCGGCATGTGCCAGCGCCGGCGCGGCGACCGGGCAACCTCACTGGCCGCTACCTCGCGGCGGCTCCGGCCATCAAGCTGCTCACGCACAGCAGAGGCGATATCCAGGCCTTCCGCCGGGCCGTGGTTTTCGTGCATCAGATCCCGGACCTGCTGCCAGCGCTGCCATTGATCCCGGACTTCGCCCTGGTTGGCATGGGACAACAAGCGCCGAACCGACAGTTCATCCGCTTCGTCGTCCATCATCGCTGACAGGGTCTCTCTGAGACGATCATCCATCAGGTGCAACCTCGTTTATATCTCTGAATGATTCAGCAGCGGCGCCAACTGGCGATCCACTGCATCCCGCGCCCTGAATATCCGGGAACGAACGGTTCCTATCGGACACTCCAGAATCCGGGCAATGTCTTCGTAGCTCAGGCCGTCATACTCTCTGAGCAGAAACGCAGACCGAAGTTCCTCCGGCAAACCGGCGATGGCTTCGCTCAGGGCTTTCTGTAATTGCTCCCGCTGCAGCAGCCGCTCTGGCGAGGCGACGTCGCGCAGGCGACTGCCATCATCAAAGTTTTCGGCTTCGGCAGCATCGGCCGAGCCCTGAGGTCTGCGCCCCCGGGCTTCAAGGTAGTTTTTGGCGGTGTTAACAGCGATCCGGTACAACCAGGTATAGAACGCACTGTCGCCCCGGAAACGGTCAATCGCCCGGTAGGCTTTGACAAAGGTTTCCTGGGCCAGATCCATGACTTCCTGGCTGTCGTAGACATAGCGGCTGATAATAGAGGCCACGCGCGACTGGTATTTCACCACCAGCAGGTCGAAGGCCGCACGGTCGCCGTTACGGACCTTGCGTACCAATTGCAGGTCCGTCTGGCTGTCGGACTGCTCTCCGGGATTCCAGTCTTTATCAGGTGTCATGGACGAAACAGCAGTGTGTCCCCTGTTGCTGGCCACTGGCTTTCTGGCCTTGGCAAAATTTGCTTGAGTCATTGGGCATGTTCCTGCGTTCGTTCAGGCCAAATAGACAGCAAGCGCAAAGTTTAGTTCAATACACGTCCACATTATGGCCCGCGACATCGACTCAATGCCACAGTCCTACGAATACGACGTTCTCATTATCGGCAGCGGCGCTGCCGGCCTGACCGTAGCGCTCAACCTGCCGGAACACCTCAGGGTGTGCGTGGTCAGCAAGGCCGACATCAGTTCGGGCGCCACACTCTGGGCCCAGGGCGGCATTGCGGCGGTGCTCGACGATACCGACTCTGTGGAAAACCACATACAGGACACCCTTAACGCCGGCGGTGGCCTGTGCCACGAAGACGCCGTGCGCTTTACCGTGGAGCACAGCAAGGAAAGCATCGAGTGGCTGATTGAATCCGGTGTGGAGTTCACCCGCCAGGACGATGGCGCCGACTACCACCTGACCCGTGAAGGCGGGCACAGCCACCGGCGCATCATCCATGCCGCCGATGCCACCGGCCATGCGGTATCCACCACCCTGGCCAGCCAGGCTGCGGCGCGCCCGAATATCGACCTGAAATCCGGCCGGGTGGCGGTAGACCTGATCACCAACCGTAAACTGGCCTTGCCGGGCAACCGCTGCGTGGGCGCCTATATCCTGAACCTGGAAGACAACCACGTGGAACTGTTCCGGGCCCGGTTTACCGTGATTGCCACCGGCGGCTCTTCCAAGGCTTACCGGTACACCACCAACCCGGATGGTGCTTCCGGCGATGGTATTGCCATGGCCTGGCGGGCCGGCTGCCGGGTCGCCAACATGGAATTCAACCAGTTCCACCCTACGTGCCTGTACCACCCGCACGCCAAGTCATTCCTGATTACCGAAGCCGTTCGCGGTGAAGGTGGTGTCCTGAAGCTGCCAGACGGCAGCCGGTTTATGGACCGTTTCGACAAACGCGCCGAGCTCGCGCCCCGGGACATCGTCGCCCGGGCCATCGACCATGAAATGAAGCGCCTGGGTGCAGACCACCTGTACCTGGACATCAGCCACAAGCCGGCAGACTTCATCAAGCACCACTTCCCGACCATTTACGAGAAGTGCCTGGGCTTTGGCATCGACATCACCAAGGAGCCTATTCCGGTGGTGCCTGCGGCCCACTACACCTGTGGTGGCATTGTCAGCGACGAACGCGCCCGCACCGACATCAACCAGCTCTATGTGGTGGGGGAAGCAGCCTTCACCGGCCTGCACGGGGCCAACCGCATGGCCAGCAACTCCCTGCTGGAGTGCCTGGTGTACGGCCGCGCCGCCGCTGCCGATATCACCCGCCGGGAATCGGATATTCCGGCACCACCCGCGGCACCGGACTGGGATGAAAGCCAGGTACGGGATTCCGATGAAGACGTTGTGATCTCCCACAACTGGGACGAACTTCGCCACTTCATGTGGGACTACGTGGGCATTGTACGCACCACCAAGCGATTACAGCGGGCCAAGCACCGGGTCGACCTGCTGTCCCGAGAAATCGGCGAGTTCTACAGCAATTACCGGGTAACCAATGACCTGATCGAGCTGCGTAACCTGGTTACCGTAGCAGACCTGATCATCTGCTCGGCCCTGCAACGCAAGGAAAGCCGGGGCTTGCACTACACACTGGACTACCCGGGCCTGCTGAACGATCCGCAAGACACGGTCCTGATACCCACCACCTATCGCACACTGTCTCCCTGACCGGGAGATTCCATTCTGTTTTCAAGGCAATCGACTATGTCTGACACCAACGCATCCAACGACCATATCGACTTTCACCGCCTGTGGTGGCACAGCCGCCGGGGCATGCTCGAGCTGGATGTACTGCTGCTGCCGTTTCTGGAAGAAGCCTACCGGGATCTCGATCCGGAAGACCAGGAGCGCTATCGCAAGCTGCTGAGCTGCGAAGACACCGACATGTTCGAGTGGTTCATGCAGCGCAGCAAGCCGCAGGACCCGGATCTGCAGCGGATCGTGGAGATCATCCTGAACCGTGTCCAGCCGGATTGAACTGAGACTTTCCCCTTCACGGGCGGCCGGCATACTGGCTGCCCTGCCCTGGCTGGTACTGATGGTGTTCAGCCTCGTCGCAGCCCCGGCCAGCAGTCTTTGGCTGCTGTTGCTGCTGGCGCCTGCAGGGATCATGGCTGTTCGCCAGTTCCGGCGTTGCGGGCTGTTACAGGGCCCTGACGCCATTGTTGCCCTGCAATCTGACGCCGACACCCTCACCTGCCAGCTGGCAAACGGGGAAACCCGCACTGTAAGAATCTGCGGTTCGAGCAGCCTCGGCGCCTCCTTCCTGGCCTTGAAACTGCGCCCTGCAGACACCACATCCAGAACTATGTTTGTACTGGTTCTCGGTGCCAGCTCCCTGTTTGGCGCCAACGCCCCGGAGACCGATTTTCGCCGGTTACGGATGTGGCTGAGAGCCGGCCGGCCAACAACGGCTTAACGAATTTTCCATCCCATTGCGGAGAGCTTTATGAACAACCGCCCCACCACCGCCAACCAACATGGCTACGCGGTGCTTGAGCACAGGGTCATGGTCCGCATCAGCGGCCCGGGCACCGACAAGTTTGTTCAGGGCCAGTTTTCCCAGCACGTGGACGACGTTACCCCCCAACAATCACGCCGGGCCGCAGCCAGCACACCAAAAGGCCGCGCCTACTGCCTGACCCGCCTGGTGCGGGACCAGCAGGACCTGCTGATGGACCTGGACCGGGAACTGTCAGACGCCACCCTGGGCCAGCTGAAGAAATACCTGATGCTGTTCCGCGGTACCCGCATGGATGTCGTAGAGCAGGCCCGGATTATCGGCCTGCTGGGCCAGGAGGCCGCCGTAACGGTTGCCGGAGACAACGCCGCCACACTGGGCAGCCCGGGCGATGTAGTGGCTACAGAGAACGGCTACCTGATCCGCATTGAGGACAGCGCCGGGGCTTTACCCCGATACGAATGGTGGCTACCGGAAGGTGCTGCCGAATTACCAGAAGGGCTTCCCGAGCTGACCATAAACGACTGGAACGCCGCCAGCATCGCCGCCGGCGTGCCCTGGCTGACACCAACCACCGTGGAAGCCTACGTACCGCAAATGCTGAACCTGCAGCATCTTCAGGGCGTGCATTTCAAGAAAGGCTGCTATACCGGGCAGGAAGTGATCGCCCGCATGCATTTCCTCGGCCAGCTGAAGAAGAGCCTGTACAGGCTAGCCTTTACCGGCTGCACCCAGGCGCCTGAAGCTGGCAGCAACCTGCTGGCAGGCGACAAAAAGGCCGGGGATGTGGTCAATGCGGTGATGACCTCAGACAACGGGGGCGAGCTGCTGGCCGTTCTGCGTCATGATGCGGACAAGTCGGCACTGAGCCTGGAAGGTAACGACGCCTGCCAATTCGAAGTGCTCGACCTGCCCTACCCGGTACCGGAGCGGGAAGCTGATCCGGCAAGCTGATTATTGCTTGCCGTAACGCTGTAGCAATTCGGCCTTCGGTGGCAGGCTCCAGTCGATCGCAGGCCGGTTCCGGCTGAGCAGCCAGTCATTGGCCCGGGAGAAGTGACTGCAGCCGAAGAAGCCCCGGTAGGCACTCAGGGGCGACGGATGCGGCCCTTCCAGCACCAGGTGACGGTTGCGATCGATATGCCGGCCTTTCTTGCGGGCGTAGCTGCCCCAGAGCAGGAACACCACATCGTCGCGCTCGCGATTGATGGTTTCGATCACCTTATCGGTAAAGGTTTCCCAGCCTTTGGCCTGATGGGCGCCGGCATTGCCCTGCTCCACGGTCAGTACCGCATTCAGCAAAAGCACACCCTGCCCGGCCCAGGTTTGCAGGCAGCCGTGATCGGGCCGCGGATGGCCAAGATCCGCTTCAATTTCCTTGAAGATATTCACCAGGGACGGGGGCGGAGGCACATCCGGCCGGACCGAAAAACACAGGCCATGGGCCTGGCCGGGGCCGTGGTAGGGATCCTGCCCCAGAATCACCACACTCACCTTATCCAGTGGCGTGCTGTTCAGGGCGTTGAAACACAGATGTCTTGGCGGAAACAGCACCTTGCCGGCCTGTTCCTCGGCGGCCAGGAACTCGGCCAGTTGCCGCATGTAGGGCTGACGGAACTCGTCCGTCAGCCACTCATCCCAGCCGCGACCGGGCTTCAGTTGCTGAGCCAGCGCCTCGGCAGGGTGCATCGCTTTACTCGCCTTCCGGCTTCTGCTCGGCCTTGTGCTCCGGGCGCATGGCCGGGAACAGGATAACGTCGCGGATGGACGGCGAATCGGTCAGCAGCATGGCCAGGCGGTCGATACCGATGCCTTCACCGGCGGTCGGCGGCAGGCCGTATTCCAGCGCCATCACGTAGTCGTCGTCGTAGAACATGGCTTCGTCGTCGCCGGCGTCTTTCTCCGCCACCTGGGCCTGGAAACGCTCGGCCTGGTCTTCGGCATCGTTCAGCTCGGAGAAGCCGTTGGCAATCTCGCGGCCGCCCACGAAGAACTCGAAACGCTCGGTCACGAACGGGTCGCTGTCCTTGCAACGTGCCAGGGGCGACACTTCTTTCGGGTACTCGGTGATGAACGTCGGCTGCATCAGGCGATGCTCGGCGGTGGCCTCGAAGATTTCGATCTGCACCTTGCCCAGGCCCCAGATATCTTTCACGTGGATACCCAGGTTCTTCGCCACTTCGCGGGCCTGGGCGTCGTCTGCCAGCTGCTCGCGGGTGATATCCGGGTTGTGGCGCAGGATGGCGTCTACCACGGTCAGGCGCTCGAACGACTTGCCGAAATCGTATTCGATGGTTTCTTCGCTGCCATCTTTCAGTACCCGGGTGTTCACCACGGTGGTGGTGCCCAGTACTTTCTGCGCGATGGTACGCAGCATGTCTTCGGTCAGGTCCATCAGGTCGTTGTAATCGGCGTAGGCCTGGTAGAACTCGACCATGGTGAACTCGGGATTGTGCCGTGTCGACAGCCCCTCGTTACGGAAGTTACGGTTGATCTCGAACACCCGCTCGAAGCCGCCGACGACCAGGCGCTTGAGGAACAGCTCCGGTGCAATCCGCAGGTACATATCGATACCCAGGGCGTTGTGATGGGTCACAAACGGACGGGCGGTAGCACCACCGGGGATCACCTGCAGCATGGGGGTTTCCACCTCCATGAAGTCACGGTCGGTGAAGTACTGGCGCATGGTGTTGATGATCTTCGACCGGGCATGGAACACGCGGCGGCTGTCTTCGTTCACCATCAGGTCCACATACCGGTGACGGTAGCGGGCTTCGGTGTCGGTCAGGCCCTTGTGCTTCTCCGGCAGCGGGCGCAGAGACTTGGTCAGCAGCACGTAGTCTTCCATGGTGACGTACAGGTCGCCCTTGCCAGACTTCGACAGGGTACCGCGCACGCCCACGATGTCGCCCATATCCCAGTGCTTGGTGTCTTTCTGGACATCCTTGGAGGCATAGATCTGGATGCGGCCGGTCATGTCCTGAACCACCTTGAACGCCTTGCGGTCGAGCATCATGCGGCCGGCAATGGCCACCTTGATGCCCAGGGACTCCAGCTCTTCCTTGGATTTGTCACCGTATTTTTCCTGCAGCTCGGCAGCGGTGGCATCGCGACGGAAGTCGTTCGGGAACGGATTGCCCTGCTCACGCATGTTTGCCAGTTTGGCGCGGCGCTCGGCAATCAGCTTGTTGTCCTCGGGCTGTGCAGCGTTCTGGGTGTGTTCAGTCATTTTGGCTCACTAAGAAGTCGGGATTGTCCGGGTGTGGGTGAATGGCGCTGATTACAGCGCCATCTTCAGACTGGCTTCAATAAACTTGTCGATGTCACCATCCAACACCGACTGGGTGTTGCTGGTTTCCACCTTGGTGCGCAGGTCCTTGATACGGCTGTCATCCAGCACGTAAGAGCGGATCTGGCTACCCCAGCCGATGTCAGACTTGGAGTCTTCGGCCTTCTGTTTCTCTTCGTTGCGCTTCTGCATTTCCAGCTCAAAGAGCTTGGCCTTGAGCTGCTTCATGGCCTGGTCTTTGTTCTGGTGCTGGCTTCGGCCGGCCTGGCAGGCCACCACAATCCCGGTCGGGTTGTGGGTCAGTCGCACCGCGGATTCGGTCCGGTTGACGTGCTGACCACCGGCACCGGAGGCGCGGTAAACGTCGACTCGCAGATCCGCCGGGTTGATCTCGATTTCGAAACTGTCGTCCACTTCCGGCGATACAAATACCGAAGAGAATGATGTGTGGCGACGGTTGCCGGAATCAAACGGGGATTTACGCACCAGGCGGTGGACGCCGGTTTCAGTGCGCAACCAACCGTAGGCGTAGTCGCCCTGGATGTGAATGGTGGCACTCTTGATGCCCGCCACTTCACCTTCCTGCAGTTCAACGATCTCGGATTTAAAGCCACGACGCTCGGCCCAGCGCAGGTACATGCGCAGCAGCATATTGCCCCAGTCCTGGGCTTCGGTGCCGCCGGAACCGGCCTGGATGTCCAGGTAGGCGTTGTTGGCGTCCATTTCGCCGGAGAACATGCGGCGGAATTCGAGCTTCTCGAGTTCTTTATCGAGACCTTCGAGATCGGCTTCGATTTCCTGGACGGTACCTTCGTCGTCCTCTTCCACCGCCATGTCGAGCAGGCTTTCGGCGTCCGCCAGGCCGTTGGTGAGGTTGTCGATGGTTTTGACGATCAGTTCAAGATCAGAGCGCTCTTTACCCAGGTTCTGGGCACGCTCGGGATCGTCCCAGACGGTGGGTTGTTCGAGTTCGCGTTCGACTTCGGTCAGGCGTTCACTGCGCTGATCGTAGTCAAAGATACCCCCTCAGCGCTTCAGTGCGCTCGCGAAGCTCTTTGATCTTCGTCACTATGGGATTAATTTCCATGAAACCTTGTCTCGCTTTGGAAAATGGTGCGATAAAAACAGAGGGCGGATTCTACCGGAATTTGTGGGTTAAATCAGCAAGCGGAAAGTACGGAGTATCTGAGTTCCGAGCCCGACCCTGAGGCTTCGGCTCTGGTGCAGGCACAGGGTGGGCGGGAACCTTTCCGGGAGACGCTGTGAATACGTCCATGTACGCTTAACGAAAACATCCATGTTTTCGATACTCCCGGAAAGGTTCCCACCCACCCTGCGCCCAGACTGCGTTCGGGGAGTCTTCGGCTACTTCTTTGCCCTTTATATCTTTCCGTGTCCTTCCGTGTCTTCCGTGGCAAAAAATCTTATCTTTCAATCCCTTATTTTTTCGTGCCCTTTCGTGGATTTAGTGGCCAAAAAATTCACTACAAAGGCTCCAGATAATCCACCAGCAGCTGAAGATTGGTCCGCCCCCGAAACGTATTAGCATCCGGCTTATAAACCACCCGCGCGCCACTCCGGGTAAAGTCCGGCACTTCCGGCCCGGTGTTGAAGGCGATGCCATCGATAATGCCCCCGCCTTCAACCGGCTGCAGCACCAGCTTCAAATGGTTCTCGCCGACAATGCGCTGGCTTACCACGCGGAATTCGCCGTCAAATACCGGCTCCGGAAAATGCTGGCCCCAGGGGCCGGCGCGTTTCAGCAGGTAGGCGGTGTCCAGGTTCAGTTCGTCCGGGGCCAGGGGGCCATCGGTGGTGATGGCCGCTTCCAGGTCTTCCGGTTTCAGGGTATCGCGCACGGCCTGGTCGAAGGCGCTGCTGAAACGTTCCAGGTCGTCCCGGGCGATGGTCATGCCGGCGGCCATGGCGTGGCCGCCGTATTTTTTCATCAGGCCCGGGTTCTTTGCGTCTACCACCGCCAGGGCATCGCGGATGTGCAGGCCCGGTATGGAGCGGGCGGAGCCTTTGAGGTGTTCGCCGTCGTCATCGGGCGCGAAGGCGATGGTGGGGCGATGGGTCTGTTCGCGGATTCTGGCGGCCAGGATGCCGATCACACCCTGGTGCCAGTCCTGGTCGAACAGGGCCAGGCCCCAGGGCAGGCCTTCGATGTCGAGGGACATGGAGGCCAGCAGGTCCTGGGCCTGGGCTTTCATGTCTTTTTCGATGCTGCGGCGTTCACGGTTGAAGTTGTCCAGTTCCCGGGCCAGGCGCAGGGCTTCGTCGTGGCTGTCGGCGAGCAGGCAGCCGATGCCGATGCTCATATCGTCCAGCCGGCCGGCGGCGTTCAGGCGCGGGCCAACCACAAAGCCGAGGTCGGTAGCGCTGATCTCGGTGTAGTCGCGGCCCGCGACTTCCAGCAGGGCCAGGATGCCCGGCCGGGCTTCGCCCTTTCGGATGCGGCGGATGCCCTGCTCCACGAAGATACGGTTGTTGTGGTCCAGCGGCACGACGTCGGCCACGGTTCCCAGTGCGACCAGGTCCAGCAGGCTGCCCAGGTTGGGCTCCGGGTCCGGCAGCAGGTTGTTGTCTCGCAGGTGTTTGCGCAGGGCTGTCAGCACATAGAACATCACACCCACGCCGGCGGCATTCTTGCTCAGAAAAGGGCAGCCGGGCTGGTTGGGGTTCACGATGGCATCGGCATCCGGCAGTTCGTCACCGGCCAGGTGGTGGTCGGTGATGACCACCTTGATACCCAACTCCCGGGCGGCACGCACACCCTCGATGGCGGAGATGCCGTTATCCACGGTCACCAGCAAGTCGGGCAAATCGCCTTCTTCCTGCAACCGGTGGATGATGCCCGGCGTCAGGCCGTAACCATCGGAGAAGCGGCTCGGCACCCGGAAGTCGATGGCTGCCACGCCCAGCATGGACAATCCCAGCATGGCCACAGAGGTACTGGTGGCGCCATCGGCATCGAAGTCCCCCAGCACCATCACCCGCTGTTTTTGCACAATGGCCTCGGCCAGCAGTTCAACCGCGCGATCAATGCCGCGAAGCTGCATCGGTGAAGCCAGGTGTTTCAGGGTGTACTGGAGCTGGTCGTCGGAGTGCACACCGCGGGCGGCGTACAGACGGCGAAGGATGGGGGGCAGGTTTTGCCCCCAGCCCGCCACATCGGACGGCTGGGGGCGACGCAGGATCTTTTTAGGAGTCATGCCGGATCAGGCGTTCTTCCAATGCTTGGCAATAAAGCCCTGCACCTCGGACACACTGTTGTCCAGAACGGTATAACGCTCTTCCCGCTCGAACAGGTCGGCCATGTGGGCCGGCAGCTCGGGCTTCACGCTCAGGCCGGATTCGGCGATGGCGTCCGGGAACTTGGCCGGGTGGGCGGTACCCAGGGTGATCATGGGCACGGCACTGTCACGACGGCAGTTGCGGGCGGCACGCACGCCAATGGCGGTGTGCGGGTCCAGCAGGTATTCGTTCTGCTCGTAAATTTCCCGGATGGTATCGCAGGTGGTCTTGTCGTCCACCGCATCGCTGTCGAACAGCTTGCGGGCGTGCTTCCAGCGATAGTCTTCGATGCTGACCGGGCCCTTGGCGGCACGCTCCAGCAGGTCTTTCACGGCAGCGCCATCACGACCGTGCAGGTCAAACAACAGGCGCTCGAAGTTGCTGGACACCATGATATCCATGCTCGGCGACAGGGTATGCTCCAGCTGGTGCTGCTCATACTTGTTGCCGCTCATAAAGCGATGCAGGATGTCGTTGCGGTTGGTGGCAATCACCAGCTGGCTGATGGGCAGGCCCATTTTCTTGGCCAGGTAGCCCGCAAAGATATCGCCGAAGTTACCGGTGGGCACCGAGAACGCCATGCTGCGGTCCGGGCCACCCAGGGCCAGGGATGCCTGGAAGTAGTATACGATCTGGGCCATGATCCGCGCCCAGTTGATGGAGTTCACCGCCGCCAGCTGGGTTTTGCCGCCCAGGAAGGACTGGTTGCCGAAGCTCTCCTTCACCATGCGCTGGCAGTCGTCGAAGTTGCCTTTGACTGCGATATTGTGGATGTTATCACCCTGCACCGTGGTCATCTGGCGGCGCTGTACTTCAGACACCCGCTGGTGCGGATGCAGGATGAAGATATCCACGTGCTCGCAGCGACGGCAGCCTTCAATAGCAGCCGAGCCGGTATCACCGGAGGTAGCCCCCATGATCACCACGTGCTGGTTACGCTTTTCCAGAACATAGTCGAGCAGGCGACCCAGAAGCTGCAGGGCGAAGTCCTTGAACGCCAGCGTGGGGCCACGGAACAGTTCCATCACCCACTCGTTGGTATCCAGCTGTACCAGCGGCGCGACGGCCTGGTGCGTGAACACGCTGTAGGTTTCGTCCAGCATCTTGCGGAAGTCATCGGCCGGAATGGCATCTTCCACGAACGGATACATGACCTTGTAGGCCAGTTCGGCATACGGCAGGCCACGCCAGCTTCGGATTTCTTCCAGGCTGAAGTGCGGAAGGGATTCCGGCACATACAGGCCGCCATCGGTGGCCAGTCCGGTCAGAAGAACGTCTTCAAAGCCCAGAGCGGGAGCTTCACCCCGTGTACTGATGTATCTCACGTGCGTACCTGTCAGTTAAAGTTTTCAGCGCGGATGCGGACAACCTTGCCGTCAACGTCGGCCAGGGCTTCCATTTCCTCGATGGCCAGGTTCATCTGGCGCTCCTGAACCGTGTGGGTCAGGATGATGACCGGAATACGGCCATCCTTGAATTCGGATTCTTTCTGCATGATGGATTCGATGTTGATGCCATGCTCACTCAGAATCGACGCCACCTTGGCCAGCACGCCCGGGTGGTCAAAGGCCTGGATGCGCAGATAGTAGGCAGACTGAACATCTTCCATCGGCAATACCGGCAGGTCTTCCAGTGCATCCGGGCTGAAGCCCAGATAAGGCACTCGCTGCTGGCTGTTGCTGGCTACCGCACGGGCAACGTCGACCACATCGGCAATCACCGCAGAGGCCGTGGCTTCGTCACCGGCACCGGGGCCGTAATACATGGTCTGGCCGACCGCATCGCCATCCACCAGAACAGCGTTCAGAACACCGTCAACCTGGGCAATCAGGTGGCTCTTGGGCACCAGGGTCGGATGCACACGCAGCTCGATGCCGTCTTCACGGCGGCGGGCAATACCCAAGTGCTTTACCCGGTAACCCAGCAGTTCAGCGTGGGCAATATCGTTCGGGGTCAGCGCAGAAATGCCTTCGGTGAAAGCCTTGTCGAATTGCAGGGGCGCACCAAAACCGGACGCGGCCAGGATGGTCAGTTTGTGGGCGGCGTCGATGCCTTCCACATCAAAGGTCGGATCAGCTTCCGCGTAACCCAGCGCCTGCGCTTCTTTCAGCACCTCTTCAAAGGGCCGTCCGGCACGCATTTCGGTCAGGATGTAGTTACCGGTGCCATTGATAATGCCGGCAATGGTGTCGATGCGGTTGGCCGCCAGGCCTTCGCGCACGGCCTTGATGACAGGAATACCGCCGGCCACGCCAGCTTCGTAGGCAACAACCACACCGGCCTTTTCGGCGGCTTCGAAAATCTCGTTGCCATGAACGGCAATCAGCGCCTTGTTGGCGGTTACCACATGCTTGCCGTTGGCAATAGCAGCCAGTACCAGCTCTTTGGCGGCGTCATAGCCGCCAATCAGCTCAACCACAATATCAACGGCAGGATCATTCACCACATCAAAAATGTCGGTACTGAAGGGCACATCGCCCAGCGCCAGGTCATCCCGGCTGCGGCGACTGGCTACCCGGACAACACGGATGTTGCAGCCTGCACGGCCGGCAATAATCGCTGCATTGCGTTTCAGGACATTGAATGTACCTCCGCCAACGGTTCCCAATCCGCAGATTCCGACATTTACGTCTTTCAAGCTCTCACCTCTGATCCCGATGCGGGGTGCTGATGGATTGCAATAAGGCCGGATAGTATACCGGTTCAGGGCCCGCTGAATAAGCCCTGAATCGGTCACAAGTCACACAGGAAGTCCGGAGCCGCGCTGCGGCTCCGATAACGGGTCAGAGCAGACCCAGACCTTCGGCCAGGTTCCTGGCCGGCACATAGCCGCGAACCATGTTGCCATCTTCCAGCAGAATTGCCGGGGTACCGGTTACACCGACCTGGCCACCCAGGCGGTACTGGTCTGCAACCGGGTTATCGCAGCTCTGCTGAGGTACGTTTTTGCCACCCTTGGCAGCATCCATGGCCGCCTGCTGGTCGTCCGAACACCATACCGACTCATATTTGCGGAACGACGCTGTGCCGGGGCCGGATCGAGGGAAGGCGTAATAGTTGACGGTAATGCCATAGCTGTTGAGCTGGGGAACTTCGTCATGCAGCTTGCGACAGTAGGGGCAGTCGATATCGGTAAAGACATCGATAACCGCTTTTTCTTCGCCGTCGGCAGGGTAAGAGATCAACCCTTCCTTACCGAAGGCTGCCATTTGCTGCTTACGGCTGGTCGCCCGGGACTCTTCGGTCACGTTGGCAATACCGGTGTCGGTAATCTTGAGCAGGTCGCCGGTGAACAGGTAGGCGCCATCGGCCGTGGTATAAATGGTGTCGCCGTTACTGCTCTGCACTTCGTACAGGCCTTCCGCTTCAGATTTCTGCACGGAACTGATCTTCAGGCCCGGCACCGCATCAGTCAGCCGCTTGGCGATGGCGTCTTCGGTTTCACCGGCCAACACGGCGGGCACTGCCACCAAGGACATCATCAGGCCGGTTACCGCGGCCGCAATTTTAAGATTCATGGATCAGAAACTACCTTTTCCGGTTAATAGATTCAGGCATTTTGCTTGCCCGGGGCCTTCGTACGCAACTACCGGCATCATTCCCGAACCTTGCGACAGGGCGCCCCGGCAAAAGTTCACCCCGAGATCAGTCACCGCCACGGGGATGATGGGCCTGGTGCAAATCCTGCAGCCGTTGCCGGGCCACATGGGTATAGATCTGTGTGGTCGAAAGGTCAGAATGCCCGAGCAACATCTGCACTACCCGTAAATCTGCACCATGGTTGAGCAAATGGGTGGCAAAGGCGTGGCGCAGGGTGTGGGGCGACAGGTGCTTGCGGATACCGGCACGCACCGCGTAGTGCTTGATCCGGTACCAGAAGGTCTGGCGGGTCATAGCACTGGCCCGGTTACCGGGGAACAAGGCATCACTGCTCTTGCCCTTGAGCAATTCCGGCCGGGCTTCCTTCATATAGCTTAGCAGCCAGTCGATAGCCTCCTCACCCAGCGGCACCAACCGGTCCTTGCCGCCCTTACCGCTGATACGCACTACGCCCTGGCGCAGGTTCACCCGGTCTACGGTCAGCCCGGTGAGCTCCGACACCCGCAGCCCACAACCATACAGGATTTCCAGCATGGCCCGGTCCCGCAACTCCAGCGGTATTTCCGGATCCGGCTCAGTCAGCAGCGCCTCGACATCGGCTTCAGTAAGGGTATCCGGCAAACGCCGGGGCAACTTCGGGCTGTCGATTCGCAAGGTAGGATCTTCGGCGATGAGACCTTCCCGCAGTAAATACCGGTAAAAACGCCGGATACCGGAAAGCCGCCGGGCTGCCGTACTGGTTTTCAGGCCCTCCGCCAGCCCACGGGACATCCAGGCCAGAAGATCGGTCCTTTTAGCGGACCGCAAGCTGGGCGCTCCGGGCTGTTGCTCCAGCCATCCGGAAAGCCGGGCCAGGTCACTGGCATAGGCCTGGCGGGTTTTCTCACCCAGACCATCCTCGAGCCATATGGCATCCGAGAATTGGCTGATCAGCTGCTCGTCATCCGGCCGCGGCAAGGTATTACCTCATTAATGTCTGTCTGGGCAGCATTAAAGCACAAAAAAAGCAGCCCCTTGAGGCTGCTTTTTTTCAAACTGGCTGGCCGGAAGGCCAAACTCAGTTAAGCTTTTCCTTGATACGAGCTGCCTTACCAGACAGGTCGCGCAAGTAGTACAGCTTGGCCTGACGCACGTCACCACGACGCTTCACGCTTACGCTGTCGATCAGCTTGGAGAAGGTCTGGAAAGTACGCTCAACACCCACGCCGTAAGAGATCTTACGAACAGTGAAGGAAGAGTTCATGCCACGGTTGCGCTTGCCGATAACAACGCCTTCGAACGCCTGCAGACGCTCACGGTTACCTTCAGTTACGCGAACCTGTACAACCACGGTATCACCCGGCGCGAACGCAGGGATTTCCTTGGTCATCTGTTCTGCTTCAAGTTGACTGATGATGTTGTTCTTGCCGCTCATCGTAATGCTCCTGATACCCAATCTTTCAATGCCCTGATGATTCAGAGGCACCCGGTTCGTTCAAAATTTCATCCAGAAGCTGACGCTCTTCTTCCGTAAGCACCCGCTGTTCCAGCAGGTCGGGGCGTCGCTCCCGGGTTCGCCTCAACGATTCTTTCAATCGCCAACGCCGGATCTGTTCATGGTGACCGCCCAAAAGAACTTCCGGCACCGCCTGACCTTCGTATACCTCGGGCCGGGTGTAGTGCGGACAATCCAGCAAACCGTCAGCAAAGGAGTCCTGCTCTGCTGACTGCGCATGACCCAGCGCTCCGGGGATGAGGCGTGTTACCGCATCAATCACAGCCATCGCCGCCAGTTCGCCACCTGAGAGCACAAAATCACCCAGGGACACTTCCCGGTCGACTTCCGCCGATATCAGGCGTTCATCAACGCCCTCGTAACGACCGGCAACGAGAATCAGCTGTTGTTCGGCAGCGAGAGACTCCACTACCGACTGATCCAGCCTTTCACCCTGGGGCGAAAGATAGACCACACAGGCCTTGCCGGGTGCCGATGTCCGGGCCGCATGGATAGCATCCCGCAGGGGCTGGATTTTCATCAGCATCCCGGGGCCGCCGCCATAAGGCCGGTCATCCACAGTACGGTGACGATCATGCGTGAAGTCCCGGGGGTTCCAGCTGTTAAAGGTCAGAAGACCTTCACGAACTGCCCTGCCGGTAATCCCGTAATCTGTCACCGCAGAAAACATGTCGGGAAACAGACTGACTGCGCCAATCCACACCCGTCAGAACTCCGGATCCCAGTCCACCACCATGCGCGAGCTTTCAAGATCCACCCCCTGAACTACCTGATCCGGCAGATAGGGAATGAGCCGTTCGCGCTGGTCAATGGAGCCCGCTGTCGCGTGCACCACCAGGACATCGTTGGAGCCTGTTTCCAGCAGGTGATGCACCTTACCCAGACACTCACCGTCAACCGTGAACACTTCCAGGCCTTCCAGCTGATGCCAGTAGAACTCCCCTTCGGGAAGCTCCGGCAGCAACTCGGTCGGAACCCGGATCTCGGCACCGCCATAACTGCGGGCCAGCTCACGATCATCAATACCTTTAAGCCTGACGACGATCCCCTGCCCTTGGCGGCGACCCTCCTCAAGCTTTGCAGGAATACGCTTGCCGTCCAGAACCAGGGTCCAGTCGCGGTAGTTCAGTATTCCTTCTTTGGGATCTGTATAAGAGAAGACCTTAAGCCAACCCTTGACCCCGAACACCGAGGTGATCCGGCCGATCACAGTTTCCTGTGGATGCTGTGCCATGCCTGTCAAACCCCGGTATCAGATTGCAATTACTCAGCAGTCTTGAGCAGCTGGGCAACGCGATCGCTGGTTTGAGCACCCTGGCCCAGCCAGAACTCAACGCGATCACGGTCAACGCGCAGACGCTCTTCCTGACCGCGGGCAACCGGGTTGAAGAAACCAACACGCTCAATGAAACGGCCGTCACGGGAGTTACGGCTGTCAGTGACTGTCAGATGGTAGAACGGGCGCTTCTTGGAGCCGCCACGAGCCAAACGGATTGTTACCATTTCGACCAATATCCTGTTCTGTTGTACGAACTTTGTACGATTCACGTCATGCCGAGAACGGCTGACGAGAAGACCCATACTCGAAAGGGGCGCTATTCTATGCCAAAAACGCGCCAATGAAAACAGGGAAACGCGTGGTTTCCCCATTTTATATGTAAGGCTTTTTACATACGGCCAAACGGGGGCATGCCACCACCGCCGCCGGGCGGCATCATACCACCAAGACCGCGCATCATGTTGGCCATTCCGCCTTTTTTGCCAAATTTCTTCATCATCTTCGACATCTGCTTATGCTGCTTGAGCAGACGGTTCACATCCTGGATCTGCGTACCCGAACCGGCTGCAATGCGCCGCTTGCGGGAATTATTGATCACATCCGGGTAACGGCGCTCTTTCGGCGTCATGGAGCAGATGATCGCCTCCATCTGGCCTACAGACTTGTCATTGACCTGCTGCTGCGCCATCTGGGCCATCTGACCCATGCCCGGCAGCTTGTCCAGCAGGCCGCCGATACCACCCATACTCTTCATCTGCTGAAGCTGGTCCCGGAAGTCCTCCAGATCAAAGCCCTTACCTTTTTTGATCTTCTTGGTGAGCTTCTCGGCCTTCTTCTTGTCCAGCTTGCGCTCTGCTTCCTCTATAAGGGAGAGCACATCACCCATACCCAGGATGCGGGAAGCCACCCGATCCGGATAGAAAGGCTCGAGGGCATCGGACTTCTCGCCCACACCCAGGAACTTGATCGGTTTGCCGGTAATGTGGCGAACCGACAAGGCCGCACCACCGCGGGCATCACCATCAGTCTTGGTCAGCACCACGCCGGTGAGCGGCAACGCATCGTTAAAGGCCTTGGCGGTGTTGGCGGCGTCCTGACCGGTCATGGAATCTACCACGAACAGGGTTTCCACCGGATTCACCGCCTTGTGCAGGCGGCCAATCTCACCCATCATGTCTTCATCAACGTGCAGGCGGCCCGCGGTATCCAGAATCACCACATCAATGTGCTTGCGGCGCGCCGCTTCGATGGCGCCGTTGGCGATGTCGACCGGGTCCTGGTCCGTGGTGCTGGGGAAAAACTCGACACCCACTTCACCCGCCAGGGTTTCCAGCTGACGAATGGCCGCCGGGCGGTAGATATCGGCACTGACCACCAGCACGGATTTCTTGTGCCGCTCTTTAAGGAAGCGAGACAGCTTGGCCACGGTGGTGGTTTTACCAGCACCCTGCAGACCCGCCATCATAATGACGGCAGGCGGCCGGGTAGACAGGTTAAGGGACTCGTTGCCCTCGCCCATCACCCGCTCCAGCTCTTGCTGGACGACTTTCACAAATACCTGGCCCGGCGTCAGGCTGCGCTGCACTTCCTGGCCGATGGCCCGCTCGCGCACGCCTTCGATAAACGCCTTGACCACCGGCAGCGCAACGTCTGCCTCCAGCAGGGCCATGCGCACTTCACGCAAGGTTTCCTTGATATTGTCTTCGGTAAGGCGCGCCTGACCAGAGATCTTGCGCAAGCTGCCGGATAGCCGGTCCTGGAGATTCTCAAACATGTTGCTCTTCCGTACCCCGGAGAAATTGTTCACACAAATCAAGAAGCCGGCGCCGGCCGCTTGATTCCTGTTGCATAATCGCGACATTATACCCAGACTACGGAGCCTCTGAACAACTCCACGCCGCTTTCACGTTAAAAGGCAAACATAAAGGACGTCATGGGAACGCTGATCCTCGCGGTTACCGCACTTTTCCTGTACAGCGTCGGCACTGCCCTGCAGGCCCTCCATTTTCGTGGCAAGGTGCAAAGCAACCTGGCACTGACCACCCTGATTGGCGTACTTGCACTGATAGGCCACGGCCTGCTCATTGCCCAGACGGTCCACCTGGATGGCGGCTTCGATTTCAGCTTCTTCAAAAGCTCGGTACTGATTGCCTGGCTGATCGTTTTCCTGCTCCTGGGCCTGAATCTCTCCAAGCCGGTGGGCAGCCTGTTCCTGGGCGCTTATCCGCTGGCGGCGGCCACCATAGTCATGGCGCTGATCACCCATACGCCGTCACGACTGGTGCCGGATGAAAGCTACGGCATGCTGTCCCACATCGCCCTGTCGATCACCGCATACAGCCTGTTTACCCTGGCCGCCATTCAGGCCGCCCTGCTGTACTTCCAGAACCGCCAGCTGAAGCAGAACTACAACAGCCTGCTGGTGCGCAACCTGCCGCCACTGCAAACCATGGAATCGGTATTGTTCGAACTGGTCTGGGCGGGCGTAGTCCTGCTGACCCTCGCCATTATTACCGGCGCCATGTTTATTGAAGACCTGTTTGCCCAGGACCTGGCCCACAAAACCCTGTTTTCCATGCTCTCCCTGGCCGTATTTGTCGGCCTGCTGGTGGGCCGCTACACCAAGGGCTGGCGCGGCATGACTGCAAGCCGCTGGACCCTGGCCGGCTGCGCCCTGCTGATGATGGCCTTTTACGGCAGCAAATTCGTGCTGGAAGTACTGTTTCAGCGGGGCCTGTAATCCCGCAAACCGCTTGACACCGGCGCTTCACACCCCCTATTTTCGCAACTTGTCGTCAACGTAAGGGCTCCTCTTTTGAACGAAACATCGCTCACGGCGCTGTTCATCCTCCTCGTCGGCCTGGTCATTCTGTCCGGCTTCTTTTCCAGCTCCGAAACCGGGATGATGTCCCTGAACCGCTATCGCCTGAAACACATGGTAAAAAGCGGACACAAGGGCGCACGCCGGGCACAGAACCTGCTGAACCGGACCGACCAGCTGATCGGCGTTATCCTGATCGGCAACAACTTCGTCAACATCTTCGCCTCATCCATTGCCACGGTAATTGCCATTCGCGTGTGGGGCGATGCCGGCATCGCCATTGCCACCGTTCTGCTGACCATCGTTATCCTGATCTTCGCCGAGGTCACCCCGAAAACCCTGGCGGCCCTGTTCCCGGAGAAAATAGCCTTTCCGGCCAGCCACGTACTGGGGCCGCTGCTGAAAATCCTTTACCCGCTGGTATGGGCCGTCAACCTGTTTACCGGCATAATCCTGCGACTGCTCGGAGTGTCATCAGCCCAGGCTTCCGAGGATCACCTGAGCCGGGAAGAACTGCGTACCGTGGTGAATGAAGCGGGCGCCCTGATTCCTGCCAAGCACAAAGACATGCTGGTGAGCATCCTGGACCTGGACAACGTCACCGTGAACGACATCATGGTGCCCCGGAATGAAGTGGTCGGTGTCGACCTGGAAGACGACACCGATGTCATCCTTCGGCAACTCAAGACCAGCCAGCACACCCGGCTTCCGGTGTTCAGCGGCGACATCAACAACATCCAGGGTATTCTGCACCTGCGCAGCGTCGCTCGCCTGCTGCAGCAGGACGACATCGACAAAGACATGGTCCTGCAACTGTGCGCCGAACCCTACTTCATCCCGGAAAGCACACCGCTGAACACCCAGCTGCTGAATTTCCAGAAGGGCCGGCGCCGGTTTGGCATTGTCGTGGACGAGTACGGAGACGTACTGGGGCTGGCCACACTGGAAGACATCCTCGAGGAAATCGTCGGCGAATTCACCACTGACTTCGCAGCCACCTCCATGGACATCATTCCCCAGGACAACGGCACCTTTATTATCGATGGCAGCGCCGCCGTCCGGTCGATCAACAAAACCCTGGGCTGGAAACTGCCCACCGATGGCCCTAAAACCCTCAACGGCCTGATCACCGAAACCCTCGAGAACATCCCGGACACCAACGTCTGCCTGAAAGTAGACGGCCACCGGGTGGAGGTCCTGCAAATCAAGGACAACGTGGTGAAGGCCGCCATTGTCCACCCGCGAAAAAAGAAGAAGCGCGGCACCGGCTCATAACCGGAACCCGGAATGATGATTAATCATGTCATTCCGGCGTAAAATGCGCTAAATTTAACCAAAATCAGAACAGGCAAGAACCCAGCTCGGTCATGTATCCGGTTAAAGGCGTAAACAGGAGTCGGCCATGAAAAAGCAGTCCGGCATACATTACCTCCGTGAACACAGGGAAGCGGCAAGTACCCGCCCGGTTCCACCGGAGGTCGCCCGTATCCGTGACACCGTTGTCGCGGGGCTGGGTGATTTACTGCAGGGAGCGTTCGATGCTGTCGACGACTCCCTGTTCGAGCTGGCAAACAATTCCAGAAGTAACAATGAACAAAACCGTTACTTCGAGGCGATGCGGGAAATCCGTATCAAGCGCAAAGGCGTCGAACGCCATTTCCAGAATGCCGTTGCACGGTTCTTTGCGACACCACCGGTAACCGGTCAAGTCCGCACCGAAGAGGCTTCCCGGCCAACAAACGCCGACAGCCTGTCCCTTGTGGGTGACGACGACCTGGAAGAACAGGTGGCACTGAACGCCATGGTCAGTAAGGCCAAGGCACACTTTCAAGGCCCCTTGCTACAGCTTCAGGCCAGGTTTACCGAAGTCTATCCGGATGCCAGCGAAACTGCCCCGGTTAACCCCATGGCTCCGGAACACCTTTGCAGCGCCTTTGTCGAAGCCATCCAGACCCTGGAAATCCAGATTCGTGAACGGCTGATTGTGCTCAAGCAATTTGACCGCTACGTGGTATCCAACCTGGGCATGCTGCTGGATGAAGCCAACCGCATCCTGATTCAGGCGGGCATCATTCCCAATTTCCGCTACCACGGCAAAACCGGCCAGCAGAAAGCCGCGACCACCAAGGCCGGGGAACCGTCGGGCGCCACGCCGGAACAACAAAGCAGCTACCAGCCCAGCGCAGAAGATTCCGCGCTGTTTGAGCAGATCCGTCAAATGCTCGCCCAGCAACGGGCCAACTCGGGCATGCCGACCCGCCGTGCCGATCCATCAGTGCGGGTGATCGGTGGCCAGGAACTGATGAACCTGCTCGGCGCCCTGCCGGCACAGCAGATGTGGCCGGAGTCCGGTGATCTCAGCAGTGGCGAACCGGTGTCGGTAGACCTGCGCCAGGTTATTCAGGGCCTGATTACCCGAAATGCTGCCCAGGGCGAGAAAACCGCCGCCCTGAGCGAGGTGGATGAAGATCTCATCAACCTGGTGTCCATGCTGTTCGAATTCATTCTGGACGACTACAACCTGTCGTCGCCGGTGCAGGTGCTGATCAGCCGCCTGCAGATCCCGATTTTGAAAGTCGTCATCAAGGACAAGAGCTTCTTCAGCAAGGCCACCCATCCGGCCCGCAAGCTCCTGAACTCCCTGGCCCGCGCCGGTATCGGCTGGAGCAGCAGCGACGAGAAAAGCCGCGACAAGCTGTACAACCAGATCCACACCGTGGTGCAGCGTATCCTCAACGAGTTCGATGGCGACATCAGCCTGTTCGAAACCCTGAACCAGGAGTTCGAGCAGTTTCTGGAGCGGGAAAACCGCAAAGCCTCACTGGTTGAGCAGCGTACCCGGGAATCCGAACGCGGCCGCATCAAATCCCAGAAAGCCCAGGAAGCGGTCGACCGCCTGCTGAAGGAAAAGGTTGCCCGTTACGACCTGCCGGAATCCGTACACGATATCCTGGTACACGGCTGGAGTCGGGTAATGTTCCTGGCCTACCTGCGTGACGATGCCGAGCACCGCTGGCAGGAAACCGCCAAGGTGGTCGACGACCTGATCTGGTGCCTGCATCCCCACGAAGAAGACGAAGAGCGCGACCAGTGGGTACGGGTTGTACCTGGCCTGCTGAAAACCCTGCGCGCCGGGCTCGAAGAAGTGTCTTACAACGCCAACCGGCTCGACCAGATGATGGGCCAGCTCAAGCACGAACTGGCAGATGCCTTCCGCACCAACTCGTCCATCAAGGCCCGCAAGGAACCGGAACCGGTGCAGGAAGACACCGTGTCACTGCACTCCAGGGCCGAGTACCAGCAGGATCTGGACGACGCAGCCATCGCCGAGTTCGTTACCCAGCTCGACAAGCTGGAAATCGGCCACTGGGTAGAGTTCAGCCTGGTGAACGGCACCAGCTTCCGCTGCAAACTGTCCGCCATCATTGATGAAGCCGACTGTTTTGTGTTCGTGAACCGCATGGGCCTGAAGGTGATCGAGAAAACCCGGGTAGAGCTGGCACATGAAATGCGCAGAGGCCGGCTGACACTGCTGGAACAGGGTGCCCTCATCGATCGCGCGCTTAACGCAATGGTTGGCAGCCTGCGCTCCAAGACCGCCTGATCGTAATGCCGGAGAAAGCACCACCCGCCCCGGCAATTCCGGCACATTACCGGCTGGCCCTGGCACTCTCCCTGGCCTTTATGGCACACACCCTGTTTCTTGCCGGACTTCCTGCCCCCTTGCAGGAAGTCCGCGAGGTCAGCCACCGCGTTGTTTTCCGTCTGGCCAGCGCACCCTCTGAGGCCACCCGGGCCAGTACCCCGGCTAGCTCCTCAGCCCAGCCGCCGCGGCACCCCGAGTTCGAAGTACCGGCCACACCGGAACCCGTCACCACCACCGCGCCTTCCACGCCAGCACCGAAGCCGAAACCGGCCCCGGAGCCTCCCGAACCAACACCCGAGCCCACACCAAGCCCGGAACCGGCGCCAGCACCGGCCAGTACGCCAAGCATCGAGTCAGCCCCGCGCACCGGCGAGCAGGAGTCTGCCGAAACCATTGCCCGGATCACCGACTCCCCCGCTGAGCGCGATCCCTACCTGATCCTGCTGGCCACCCACCTGGCCGAACAACTGGACCAGCAGCGGGTACCCGCAATCTCCCAGCTTGGGGAACAGGTAAGTATGGAACTTGAGCTGACATTACTGCCCAACGGCGCCCTGACCCGGGCCCGGGTAATCAGATCAACAGGGATACAAAGAATAGACGAAGCTGCCTATCGGGCCGCGCTGGCCGCCAGCCCCTATCCGGAGCCGAAAGGAGAGGAGTCGGACCGTTTCGAGGTAAAACTGGTGTTCACCCCGAAACGGACCTGAAGGGTCAAATCAGGCTTCGGCCTGCTTTACCGCATCTTTAACAACCTTGGCCAGCTCACCGCTTTCAGCCATCTCCAGGACGATATCGCAGCCACCCAGCAGTTCGCCGTTGATGTACAGCTGCGGATAGGTCGGCCAGCTGGAGTAGATTTTCAGGGCTTCACGCAGTTCCTGGTTGTCCAGAATATTTACAAACGCAAAACGCTCGCCACACGCCATCAGGGCCTGGACGGTACGGGAAGAAAAGCCACACTGCGGAGCCTGGGGAGTACCCTTCATGTACAGAATGACCGGGTTCTCTTCCAGCTGGCTTTTAATGGTTTCATTGATGTCCATGAACATACACCTCTGATTGAAAATAGGGGGCGCCGCATTCCGGCTCTGGTTGGCTATTGTACACACCTGCCGGAGCGCACACCAAGCGGCTCCGGTTGATCCGGAGCAAGCCCTGCCGGGCAGCGTTGTCATAGCGGTTGCGAAGGGCTAGACTTGATGCCCTTTTCAGAACCAATCCGTTCCGGAGTTTCCTTGAAGGGGCCTTCCATGGCAGTAAGACATTTCCTGACACTGAATGACATGTCCACCAGCGAACTTGAAGACCTGCTGGACCATGCCTCCCGCCTGCGCCGGGACTGGCGTGCGGGCAACGTCAGAGATTCCCTTAAAAACAAAGTCCTGGCGATGATCTTCGAAAAATCATCCACCCGTACCCGGGTGTCTTTCGAAGCGGGCATGGCCCAGCTGGGCGGTTCTGCCATGTTCCTGTCACCCCGTGATACACAGCTGGGCCGTGGCGAGCCGATCGAAGACTCTGCCATCGTGATCTCCAGCATGGTGGATGCGGTGATGATACGTACATTCGCTCATGAAACCGTGGAGCGTTTTTCCGCTGCCTCCAGCAAGCCGGTCATCAATGCCCTGACAGACGATTTCCACCCCTGCCAGTTGCTGGCCGACATGCAGACCTACCGGGAACACCGGGGCAGCATCAAGGGTGCTACCGTGGCCTGGATTGGCGATGGCAACAATATGTGCCACTCCTACATCAACGCGGCAGCACAGTTTGATTTCCACCTGAACGTAGCCTGCCCGGAAGGCTACGAGCCGGATGCGAAACTGCTGGCCGACCACGCCGACCGGGTGACGGTATACCGCACACCGGGCGAAGCGGCCACCGGCGCCGACCTGCTGGTAACCGACGTCTGGGCCTCCATGGGCCAGGAAGACGAACAGAAGGCCCGGGAGCGGGCATTCCGGGACTACCAGATCAACCCTGCACTGATGAGCCAGGCCAACAAGGATGCGCTGTTCATGCACTGCCTGCCGGCCCACCGGGGTGAAGAGATTTCCGCCGACATGATGGAGCATCCCGGCTCTGTGGTATGGGACGAGGCCGAAAACCGCCTGCATGCCCAGAAAGCCCTGCTCGAATTCCTCATTCTGAACCGTCTGGACTGATCCATGGTCAATACACCGGCACCGGCTTCCGGCTGGTTACTGGAAGTGAACAACCTGTCCTGTGGTTACGGCGGCGATTCCGTGGTGCGGGACGTCAGCTTTGCCCTCAGCCATGGTGATATCGGCTGCCTGCTTGGCCCCAGCGGTTGCGGCAAAAGCACCATTCTCCGGGCCCTGGCCGGTTTTCTGCCCATCAGCCATGGCGAGATCCAGCTGCAGGGCCAGGCCATCAGCCTGCCCGGCCGCACACTGGCGCCGGAAAAGCGCAAGATCGGCATGGTCTTCCAGGACTATGCCCTGTTCCCGCACCTGACCATTGCCGATAACGTCGGCTTTGGCCTGAAAGACCTGAAAAAGCCCGAACGCCGCCAGAAGGTCATGGAACTTTTGAACCTGGTGCACCTGCAGAACCTGGCCGACAGCTACCCGCACCAGTTGTCAGGCGGCCAGCAGCAGCGGGTGGCCCTGGCCCGGGCCCTGGCTCCGGAACCTACCCTGATCCTGCTGGACGAGCCGTTCTCCAACCTGGACACCGACCTGCGCCGAAGGCTGAGCCTGGACGTGCGGGAAATCCTGAAAACACTGGGCATCAGCGCCATCCTGGTTACCCACGACCAGCAGGAAGCCTTTGCCATGTGTGACCAGATTGCCGTGCTGCAAAGCGGGCAGATCCAGCAGTGGGACGTGCCCTACAACCTGTACCATGAACCCTCCAACCGCTTTGTGGCCAGCTTTGTCGGCCAGGGCGGCTTCATCCCCGGCAAGGCCCTGGGGCCGGATACCATCGAATCCGAACTGGGCATTATTCATGGTAACCGTGCATACAAGTGGCAAGAGGGAACCCTGGTAGACGTGCTGATCCGGCCCGACGACATCGTTTACGATGAACACTCGGACCTGAAGCCCAAAGTGGTGGAAAAGACCTTTGCCGGCACCTCTACCCTGTACCGCTTCCGGTGCTCGGAAGACACCGAATTTGAAGCCCTGTTCCGCAGCCACCTGGACTTCCACATCGGCGAGCAGGTGCCGGTGCGGGTCGAGGCCGACCACCTGATCGCCTTCGAGCGCACCGCCTGAGTCGGTCGCGCTCAGTTATTACACACCCGCTCCACAGCATCCAGCCAGCCGGCGTAGAGGGATTCTCTCAAAGCCGGTTTCATATCCGGCCGGAACTGGCGCTCGCATTCCCACATTCCGGTAATCTGCTCCAGGTTCTCGAACACACCGGTTTGTAATCCGGCCAGGTAGGCCGCCCCCAGTGCCGTGGTTTCGGTCACCCTGGGCCGGTCTACCGGTACATTCAGGATGTCGGCCAGGAACTGCATAACCCAGTCGTTCACCGCCATGCCACCGTCCACCCGCAAGGACTCCAGCCGGGCACCGTCGTTACGGATAGCCCGCACAAGGTCCTTGGTCTGGTAACAGACGGATTGCAGGCCAGCGGTTACGATTTCGGCAATGCCGGTATCCCGGGTCAGTCCCAGAATGGCGCCGCGGGCATTCGGATCCCAATGGGGCGCGCCCAGCCCGGTGAAGGCTGGCACCAGGTACACCGCGTTGTCGGCGCCCACGGCCTCGGCGTGGCTGGTAGATTCGCTGGCATGGGCAATCAGCTGTAAGCCGTCCCGCAGCCACTGCATGGCGGCACCGGCCACAAAGATACTGCCTTCAATGGCGTAGCAGGGCTTGCCGTTGAGCCGGTAAGCCATGGTCGTCAGCAGGCGGTTCTCCGATCGCAGGGCCTTGTCGCCGGTATTGAGCATCAGAAAGCAGCCAGTGCCGTAGGTGCTCTTGGCCATGCCGGGCTCAAAACAGGCCTGGCCAATCAGGGCAGCTTGCTGGTCACCGGCAATGCCGGCAACCGGTACCGCTGCCCCCAGCCATTCCCCGGCGGTCTGGCCATAGTCATCCGCGCTGTCGAGCACCTCGGGCATCAACGCAGCGGGCACCCGGAACAGCTTCAGGAGCTCGTCATCCCAATCCTGGGTGTGGATATTGAACAGGGCAGTCCGGGAAGCGTTGGTGGCGTCTGTGCGGTGGGCTTCGCCCTTGGTCAGGTTCCACAAAAGCCAGCTGTCGACCGTACCGAACGCCAGCTCGCCTGCCTCTGCCTTTTGCCGGGCACCTTCCACGTTATCCAGCAACCAGGCAATCTTGGTGGCAGAGAAGTAGGGGTCTATCAGCAATCCGGTGCGGTCTACCACCAGCGATTCGTAGCCGTCGGCCCGCAACTTGGTGCACAAAGAGGCTGTGCGCCGGTCCTGCCAGACAATGGCGTGATGAATCGGCTCTCCGGTCGCCCGGTCCCAGATGATGGTGGTTTCCCGCTGATTGGTAATGCCGATTCCCGCCAGATCTGACGCCTGCAGGCCTGCTTTGTCCAGCACCCCGCGGCACACCGCCAGCGTGCTGTCCCAGATTTCCCGGGCATCGTGTTCTACCCAGCCGTCTTTTGGAAAATATTGATGGAATTCCTGCTGGGCCACGGCAACCTGGTTACCGGTTTCGTTAAAGACAATCGCTCGGGAACTGGTGGTGCCCTGATCAATGGCTAAGAGATAACGGGACATCGAACTCTCCTGTTGTTTTCAGAAGATTCTACCAGCCGGGGCTGTATGAAGGGGAACAGATACGAGGAACAAAAACCGGAAGAAAAAAAGGGCCGGAAAAGACCGGCCCTCAAATGACGAATGAAACAAGGAAAGTTCGTAAGAACTACAACCTCAAAAGTCATCCCTTACGTTTTCGATTATTGATCAGCCGCCCCGCGGGTTCAGTAGCGGTTCTGTAGAGGTTTGTTACATCTGGTGAGGCCGCGAGCACTGGATCACAAAATTGAGTCGGCCGGCTTCCGGCGGGGCCAGACCAGACTGAACCGGGCTCCGCCCAGCTCGTCGCTACGGCCCAGAAACGCCTGCCCGCCATGCCAGTAAAGTATGCGGCGAACAATAGACAAACCCAGACCATAACCACCGGAGGTTCGGGTACGGCTGTCATCCAGGCGGGCAAAGGCGGTGAAGACTTTCTCCCAATCCTGTTCGGGAATGCCGGGGCCATCGTCTTCTACATCGATGCGGCAGGTATTTTCATCCAGCTGGCAGTTCACCACCACACGGCTGTCGGCGTAGCGGGCAGCATTGCCAACCAGGTTCTGGATGGCCCGGTGAATATAGCGGGGTTCCATGTCGGCCAGCGCCCAGCGTTCAGAAGCCTTATCAATACGGCACTCAATGTTGATGCCTTCGCGGATCTGTCGTTGCTCCTCCACCACCTGCCGGGCAATATCAGCAACCGAGCCTTCCTGCAGGCTGAACACCGGCCCACCCTGCTCCAGCCGGGCATAGGTTAGAATCTCGTCAATCAGCTCATCCAGCTCCTGGATATCACCGTCAATACCGGACAACTGCTTTTCCATGGTCTCGGGGGAACTGGCGGATTCGATCATCTGCACACCAAAACGGATGCGTGCTACCGGCGTTCTCAGCTCGTGGGAAACCGCGTGGATCATTTCCCGCTGCACCTGCACCAGGCGCTGGATATGTTCGGCCATGCCGTTGAACGAAGAGGCCAGACGGGACACCAGCGTACCGGCCTCGGATTCCACCCGGGCGCCCATCTCGCCCCGGGCAATACGCACAGCCACCGCTTCGACCTTGCGCAGGCGACCATCCACAAAACGTAATCCCAGATACAGGCCCAGAGCCAGCACACCGCCAATTACCGCAGCCAGGAGCACCAGCATCGGCCAGCCCCAGGGATTGAACGGCGCCGGCATGGTCATGCGCACCAAGTCGCCCTCCGACAACCGGAGCAGCACACTGGCACGGCGCCCCTCATGGAACACCGAAAAGCCGTGGTCGCCCAAGTCCTGCAACACCGTCTGGTCCGGTAACTGATCTGCTGACTGCAACGGCCTGACAGACACATTCAGCGATTGCCCCAGCTCTTCGGCAATATGGTTCAGATGCTGCGGATTAGCCGTATCCAGGTGCCAGCGCACCAGCAAAGCCAGCGCACGGGTAAGTTCAGGGTAGGTTTGCTCCAGCGCCAGGCTGAGAATGCTGCCGTCGCCGGCACGCACAAAGAACCGGTAGCCGGTACCTTCCGGCTCCGCGACCACCTGGCCATAGGCCAGGCGCTCAGCCAGCACCGGGGCGTCTTGCAACTGTTCCGGCAGCAGTGTGTGCAGGTCGAACAGCGAAGGCATCCAGTGGTATTGCCGGGCCGGGTCAGGAACCGCCGCCAGCCAGCGCATCAGTGGCTCGGCGGCCTGCTCATGCCAGTACTGACCCCGTACGGAATTGATGCCGTTGAACAACAGCACACACAGCACCAGCACTGCAGCGGTGATGGCCAGCAGTCGGGCGTAGATTTTCAGGAAGAACTTCAGGGACATGGAAACAAACCCTGGTAACCGGCACCGCCCCGAACGGGCGGCGCCTGAGGCGATCAGGCTTCTTTAACGAACAGATAGCCTTTGCTGCGCACAGTCTTGATACGGCGCGGGTGTATCGGGTCATCACCGATTTTCGGGCGAATGCGGGACACACGAACGTCAATGGAGCGGTCCTGGCCGTCGTATTCAATGCCGCGCAATGCGGTGAAAATCTCTTCCCGGCTCAGTACCCGGCCGGCATTGCTGGCCAGCAGCCAAAGCAGGTCGAACTCGGCACTGGTCAGGTCAATGCTCTGTTCATTGAGCCAGGCTTCGCGCATGGAGCGGTCCACCACCAGGTCATTGAACTGCAGGCGCACTGGCTCTTCGCCGGAGTTTTCCTCAGCCGCCATCGGGGTGTTCTCTACCCGGCGCAGCATGGCCCGGATCCGGGCCAGCAGAACCCGGGGCTGAACAGGCTTGCCGATGTAGTCATCAGCGCCCATTTCAAGGCCAAGAACCTGGTCGAGGTCGTCAGTGCGGGCAGTCAGCATGATGATCGGGCCGGAATAGTAAGGCCGAACCCGCCGGCAGATCGACAGGCCATCTTCTCCGGGCAGCATCAGGTCCAGTACCACAAGATCCGGCTGCTCATTGCGGATACGTTCAACGGCGGCGCCACCGTGGGTTTCCAGAGAGACCGTCAGGCCATTAGTCTCAAGATACTCTCGGGTGAGATCCGCCAGCCGCTCATCATCCTCTACGATCAGGATTTGCCAACTCTCGCTTGTCTGCTCCACGCCATCCATCTCTGTTGTTATGTGACCGTTGTTCGGGGTTACAGCCCCTGACAATACAGGCAACGTTCAGTTACAGCAATTATACATGCTATTCAGAAATATACATGGAACCGGCAAGGGGTTACAGCTTGTGACACAGTTCCGCTTTTTGCCACACCCCTGCGGCTGTCACAGACACGTCACCGGTAAGTCACCGGCCTGTCATACGCGGTTCATAGCCTTGACCTGAACAAGAAACAATGAGGCAACGCCATGACCGCACAAACTGCACGCACGCAACCACGCCGCGGCCGTAACCTGAAAATCAGCCTGACCCGCAGCCCGGACCAGGTAGAGGCCGCCCAGCGCCTGCGTTACCGGGTGTTTTCCGAGGAATACGGCAGCGACCTGGGCGCCACGGTTCCGGGCCTGGACGCCGATGCCTACGACGCCGTATGCGATCACCTGATCGTCACGGACGAAGACAGCGGCGAACCCGTTGCCACCACGCGAATCCTGCACCAGCAGAACGCCGCTGCCATCGGCGGATTCTACTCAGCCGGAGAGTTTGACCTGGCCGCCCTGGGCCAGCTGCCCGGCACCATGGCCGAGCTGGGCCGTACCTGTGTGCACCCGGATTACCGCAATGGTGGCACCATAACCTTGCTGTGGGCGGCCATTGCCGAGTACCTCACTGAAAGACAGGTCGACTACCTGATCGGCTGCGCCAGCATCAGCATGGCGGACGGTGGTGGCCGGGCCTGGCGCATTGCCCAGCACCTGCAGCAGCAGTATTTGTCTGCACCGGAATGCCGGGTTACTCCGCTGCGCCCCCTGCCCCACCTGACCCATCCGGAAACCCACAAAACCGAAGACATCCCCGCGCTCATCCGGGCCTATATGCGCCTGGGCGCCAAAGTCTGCGGCGAGCCTTGCTGGGACCCGGAGTTCCGGTGTGCGGATGTACTGGTACTGCTGGAAGTCAGCAACCTGGCCGGCCGCTACAGCCGGCATTTCCTGCGCAAACCGGCCTGAGCCGCCATGAGCGGAATTCGACTGGTCACCCGGTTGCTGGCCTTTGCCGTGTTCCTGTGTGGCACCTGCGTGCTGACTCTGGCCTTGTTAGCGGCAGACCGGTTCAGACAGCAGCCCACAGACAAAAACGCCTGGGCCACCCTCTGTTTCCGGGAGGCTTGCCGGTGCCTGGGCTGGCAGGTACAGGTACACGGCCAGCCAACCTCCCGCAATGCCCTGTACGTAGCCAATCACATCAGCTGGTCAGACATTCCGGCACTCGGCAGCCTCACCCCGTTGCGGTTTCTGTCCAAGGCTGAAGTTGGCAACTGGCCGGTGATCGGCTGGCTGGCCCGGCAGGCCGGCACCCTGTTCATCAAACGCGGTGGCGGCCAGGCACGGAGAATAAAGAAAACAATGGTGGAGCACCTGCAGGCGGGGGAGTCGGTCCTGGTGTTCCCGGAAGGCACCACCAGTTCCGGGCTTGCGGTATTGCCGATGCACGGGTTATTGCTGACTGCGGCGCGGGACGCCGGGGTTCCTGTTCAGCCGGTCACCATCGGTTACCGGCGTAACCAGCGGCCAGACCCGGTTGCGCCCTTCGTGGGTGACGACAGCTTCCAGCGGCACCTGGTGCGCTTGCTCAGCCAGCCGCCAACCTGCATCGAGATCGTATTTCACCCGCCGGTCACGGCAGACCAGCCGGTGAACGAACTTAGCCGTCATATCCACGAGGAGATCAGCGCCGGCCTGAAGCGGATTCATTCCGGCGAATTCGATACCTGCGAACCGCTGCCGGTCAGAACAACGGCCGGCCCTGGGCTATCTCGTCTTCCGTAGCCTCGCGGCGACCGACGATTTCCAGGTCAAAATACAGGGTGAATCCTGCCAGCGGGTGGTTGGCGTCAACCTTCACCAGGTTGCCGTCAATCGCGACCACCTGGACCACCTGGGCTTCGTCACCGGAATTGGTCTGGAAGCGCATACCCACATCCAGGTTTTCCACCCCCTCGAACAGCGAGCGGGGCACCTTGCGTACCAGTTCGTCCCGGTATTCGCCGTAGGCCATCTCCGGAGGAATCGTCACTTCCAGGCAGTCTCCCACCTTGCGGCCTTTCACTGCTTCCTGGATACCTTCGATAATCTCTGGCGAACCATAGAGAAAGTGCAGCGGCTCGCTGCCTTCCGAGGTATCCACCAGTTCGCCAATGCGGTTTTTCAGCACATAGTGGACGGTAAAGACTTCCGGCTTTTCTTGCGGGGTTTGTGCTTGCATCAGTTTTTCGGCTTTCCTGTCGGTGTCGGAGTTTCCAGGCGTTCAAGGCCGTGGATGACCAGCTTGCGGTCCAGCTTTTCCCGCAACCCGGAGGGCCGCTGCAGCCCCATGCGCTCAAGCAGCGCCTGGTAGCGACCTTCCTCATCCTCGGCCCGCAGGGCCTGCCAGAGGGTGGCGAGTTTACCACGACGGGAGCCGGTTGCGGCCTTCAGCCCCTTAAGGGCTTTCCCCAGTGTCAGTTCTTCGTCGGTGAAATCCCGGCCGAACGGGAAGGCCGGGAACCAGTCGCCCTCACCCGCTGCATTCATGGCGTTACGCACGGCCGCCGGCGTGTTGTCTTTCCAGTGTGCCGGTATCTTGAAGTCAGCCCGCACCTTGCCGGCCTGCTTGGCCTGCTTCAGCAACCCTTCCTG
Source organism: Marinobacter sp. bablab_jr003 (assembly GCF_016464245.1). Classification (NCBI taxonomy): domain Bacteria; kingdom Pseudomonadati; phylum Pseudomonadota; class Gammaproteobacteria; order Pseudomonadales; family Marinobacteraceae; genus Marinobacter; species Marinobacter sp. bablab_jr003. Next base: position 90,221 of record NZ_JADARC010000037.1, on the reverse strand, counting down.
GAAACGGGCATCGGCAATGCGGATCAGCCGCAGCATCACCTGCTCGTCGCTCTGGCCCCTCAGGTCAGCAATGCCGTATTCGGTGATCACAATGTCCCGGAGGTGCCGGGGAATGGTGCAGTGGGCGTAGTTATAGACGATGTTGGAGACGGTTTCGCCGCGGGATACGCGGGTTGCCCGCAGGGCCAGGATAGACCGGGCACCCGGCAGTTCATGGGCCATGGAGACAAAGTTGTACTGGCCACCCACACCGCTGACCACGCGGCCATCGGCCAAGCCGTCAGACACCGCCGCGCCATTCAGGGTGTACATCATCGCGGAATTGATAAACCGGCTGTGAACCCGCTGGGCGGCCTTCAGCCTCTGGTTACCGAAGCGATGGTCATACAGGTGGTTGATATAGTTCACGCTGGTCATGCACACGCGGTCCCGCTGCTCCGGGGGCAATTCCCTCAGGGCCTGGTAGAACTTCTCCGGGCCCACATAGAAACCGCCGTGCATGACAATGCCGCCCGCCAGTTTGTCCCCAAGGGCATGCTCTGCCAGTGCCTGTCGGGTTTCCGCATCGGCCAGGTCGGCCTGAACCGATAGCTGTTCATCCAGAACCAGGCGCCCGCCGCGCAATTCGACACCGGCTCGGATCACCCCATAGCGGATCAGCCACTGCAGGTCCCGGGCCCGAAGGGGTGACTCGATCAGCCCTTCCTTGAGCAGTGCATCCAGCATATCCAGCGAAGGCTGCCCGCTGATATCGCCCTGATTGATCAGCTCCTGCAGGCGGGCGTCGTCGAACACCTCCCGCTCCAGGATGCCTTCCTGCATCAGGTACAGAAAGCCGTCCACCATCATTTCGCTGCAGCCGTACAGTCCCTCCTCGAAGCGGCCGGTACCGCCAAACTCGCTGGCCACCGGGAACTCTTCCGCCACGTTCAGGTGTTTGTACACCGCCTGCCAGGCGTCATTGCTGTGGTGGCGCAGAATGGCATTGTGCACCAGCGCGGCCCCCAGGGAACCGATGCCCACCTGAAGCGTGCCACCATCTTTAAGCAATGTGCTGGCGTAAAAGCCGATCATATGGTCGGCGGGGCTGACCGCCATCTGGGGTGCTGAAAACAGGGGATAATCGGTTCTGGAGTCTGCCAGCACCACATCGAACTGATTCTCGGCCACCGCCGCGTGGTGGCCGAACCAGGGCAGGTTGCTGTTTACTTCGCCCACGATGGCCACCGAGGTGCCCCGGGCTTCCCGCTCCCGCATCAAAGGCAGGATATCCAGCGTCAGGTCCGGGTTGCAGCTGAAGCTCAACTCGCCGGGCCGGTCGTGTTCGGCGCCCGGCGACATCAACTGGCCGATCACATTGATGCCCTGGGCCATCAGGTCACGCACCGCATGGGTGTAGTTGGTGCATACGTAATTGCGCTGCTGGTCCCGGTTATTCAGGTAACTGCCGGCCTTGAAGAAGAATTCAGACACGGTCACGTTTGCCGGCAACCGGTTGTTGGTCACATCCCGGGCGTAGGCCAGCTCGGGAATGTTGCCGTAAAGCCGCCGTGCAAACGGGCCCATAAAGCGTTTTTCAAGGGAGGAGCTGCCTTCCGGGGCAAGCAGGGACAAAGCGGTGACAATGTGCAGCTGGATTTCCGGGTCGTCCTTGGCGCGCTGGTAGAGGGCGTTCACAAAGCGCACCGGTTTGCCCAGCCCGAGCGGCAACCCGAGGGTAATCCGCTTGCCTACCCGCTCGATCACGCGGTCTACACAGTCATTTGCGTTATCGGAATAGATTCCGTTCTGCTCGGCCATTTCCGGCTCCTCGTTCGATGAGAATCTCAACAGTCGTGATGATCACACGAGCAAACGAGGCTGACAATGCGTCAGATCAGGAGAAACGGCAGAAAGGAGGGGCAAAAAAGGGGATCAGAAATTCCAGCGCAGGTTCAGGCACGCACCTTCATTGAGCAGGGCGATACCGTGGTCAGCCTGGGCACCGTCAGAGGCGTAGGATTTACCCGAATTGCGGGAGCGTACAAGGCCGAGGCTCAGAAGCCTGGAGCCAATGGCTGCAAAGGCATCACTGCGGTCTTCTTCAACATCGCCAGACATCCATTCCTGGAATTCGTAGATATCTTCGGGCGACATGGCACCATCACGCTCGGCCATCATGCGCTCCGACAGCATAGGCTCGGACAACACCGGCTCGGTCGCCTCTGCGCGTACCGCGAAGGCAACCAGGTTGAGCACCAGAAGAATCAGAAACAGACGGATAATCATGACAACACAACAGACCCGGGTTCGTTAAATTGGCCGAAAGGCTACTGTACGAAAGTCTAGTGATTATCCATGAAATTGATGTGAATTTGCACACAAATGCGCCAGCAATCTGGCGCATTTACGGCACTTTTTTGTCAAGAAATGATCAGTTATTTTGCATCCTGTAACATTTGCCCGGTAACCCGGGCAGCACTGATCACGGGCAGGGATAGGTGAACTCGGCGTGGATCGCCTCAATCGCAGCGACCAGGTCGTGGCTCAGGCTAATCTCCGCAGAACCGATGTTCTCCTTCAGCTGCTCCATGCTGGTGGCGCCGATGATATTACTGGTAACAAACTCCCGGCTGTTTACCCAGGCCAGCGCCATCTGCGCTGGCGACAGGCCATTCTGGTGCGCCAGCTCGCAATAGGCCCGGGTGGCGTCGGCAGCATGCTCTCCGGTGTACCGGCTGAAACGCTCATACAGGGTCAGCCGCGCCTTTTCCGGCCACTTGCCACCCAGGTACTTGCCGGTAAGCATGCCGAAGGCCAGCGGCGAATACGCCAGCAGCCCGGTGCCTTCACGGTGGGCAAACTCCGCCAGTCCGGATTCGAACGAACGGTTCAGCAGGCTGTACGGGTTCTGGATGGACACCACCCGGGGCCAGCCATTCTCGCGTGACAGCCGCAGGTATTCCATGGTGCCCCAGGGCGTCTCGTTCGACAGGCCCACGTGGCGTATTTTGCCCTCTTTGACCAGCTCGTCCAGGGCACCCAGGGTTTCCTCGATCGGCGTCATGGTTTCACTGGGGTTGCGCACATAACCCAGCTTGCCGAAGAAATTGGCGCTGCGGTCCGGCCAGTGCACCTGGTACAGGTCGATATAATCCGTTTGCAGGCGCTTCAGGCTGCTTTCACAGGCTTCACGGATGTGATCCCGGGTCAGCCTGGGGCCACCACGCAGGTGGCCCAGGCTATTACCGGGGCCTGCCACCTTGCTGGCAATCACCAGGTCATCCCGCTTGCCCCGGCTGGCCAGCCAGTTGCCCAGATAGGTTTCGGTCAGGCCCTGGGTTTCAGCCCGGGGCGGCACCGGGTACATCTCGGCGGCGTCGATAAAGTTGATGCCGGCGCCGGTGGCGTAGTCCAGCTGCTCAAACGCTTCCTGCTCGGTATTCTGTTCGCCCCAGGTCATGGTGCCCAGGCAAATCAGACTGACATCGATGTCGGTGTTTCCAAGTTTTCGCGTTTGCATGAATTCTCCTCGTTTTAATGAGAGATCAGTAACCACAATACGTAAAGGGATTGTCACAGGGCTGTCGCATTACTGTCATGGCCGGTTTCCATAGTGGAGGCATGACAGAAAAACCTTCAGGACAAGCCGTGACAGAACTCCCGCCAACTGACCGGCGCGCGCACCACATTACCATTGTTTCCGAGACGTTTCCGCCGGAAATCAATGGCGTGGCCAACACCATGAAGCACCTGTGCCAGGGACTGGTGCAGCGTGGGCATGTGGTTACGGTGGTTCGCCCTGGCCAGCGCCGGGAAGGCAAAGGCCTGTTCGACTGTAACGGCGACGGCCTGTGTTCCCGGCAGCTGATTGTTTCCGGCCTGCCCCTGCCCGGCTACAAAGACCTGCAGTTCGGCCTGTCCCGCCCCGCCACCCTGAAGAATTTGTGGCAGAACCACCGGCCGGATGCCGTTTACGTGGCAACCCAGGGGCCCCTCGGGATTGCCGCTGTGTCTGCTGCACGAAAACTGCAGATCCCGGTCATCTCCGGCTTCCACACCAACTTTCACAGCTACTCCCGCTACTACGGCGTGGGCGCACTGGAGCGCCTGCTGTGCGCCTACGGCCGCTGGTTCCATAACCGCACGGCCCTGACCCTGGTGCCAACCCGGAAAATGCAGGCGGTTACCCGCAGCATGGGCATCACCAACGCCGGCCTGTGGGCCCGGGGTGTGGATTGTCAGCGCTTTACTCCCCACAAGCGTGATGCAGGCCTGCGCAAGGGCTGGGGCCTGGGCGAAAACGACAAGGCCGTGCTCTATGTGGGGCGCCTGGCACTGGAAAAAAACATCCGCAAAGCCGTGGCCTGCTTCGAGCGCATCAAAGGCCTGCATGCCAGCGCCCGGTTTATCCTGGTGGGCGATGGGCCACTGCGGCGTCAGCTGGAAGAGCGACACCCGGACTACATTTTCTGTGGTACCCGGCAAGGCGACGACCTGGCCCGGCACTATGCCTCCGGCGACCTGTTCCTGTTCCCCAGTAAAACCGACACCTTCGGCAACGTAGTGCTGGAAGCCATGGCCAGCGGCCTGGCGGTGGTGGCGTTTGACGATGCTGCGGCGGCGGAACACATCCACCACGAGGAGAACGGCCTGAAAGCGCCGCTCACCGAAGACGAAAGCTTTATCAACAACGCCCTGCGACTGGCAGACCAACCCAGCCTGCTGCAACGGATACGGGCCCAGGCCCGGCTGGACGCACTGGAGCTGAGCTGGCACAGCCAGATAGAACAATTCGAACAACTGGTACTCAACCAACCTGCACAGGCCCGATACCATGGCGTCAACAAGCAAAGCATCCAGACTCTTTGAACTGGCCGACCAGCGTGAATACGCCCTGTGCCAGTCCATCAACCGCACCATTCGTTTCCGGCCGGTAAAAGGCTACTTCCAGCTGGTCAGCCGGCTGGGTGATGGCTGGTTCTGGTACGCACTGATTCTTGCCATACCCTTTATGGCACCGGCCCACGGCCAGAAAATCGCCGTACTGATGGCGTTTACCGGGCTGACCTGCACTATTAGCTATAAAGGCCTCAAGCACTGGCTGATCCGCGAGCGGCCATTTATTTCTTTCCCGGCCATCAACTGCGCTACACCACCGCTGGATCGCTACAGCTTCCCGTCGGGCCACACCCTGCACGCGGTGTGTTTCCAGGCCATGCTGTTTGCCACCCTTCCGGCGCTGGCCTGGGCCATCCTGCCGTTTACCCTGTCTGTAGCTGCTTCCAGGGTGGTGCTGGGGCTGCACTATCCGAGTGACGTGGCGGCCGGCGCCCTGATTGGCGGCCTGATGGGCTGGACTTCGGTACAGCTGTTCGGCGATCTGCTGCCGCTCAGTCAAACAGTCGCAGCTGGGTAACCGGCGCTTCGTCGTTGCGAAAACGCACCCCTACTCCCATCAACCGGACCGGACGATCCCGGTTGCTGACCAGTTCATCCAGCAACGGCTGGTAATCCTCCGGAGCGGGTTCCGCCACCGTGTCCCGCACCCGCTCCAGGGTGTGAGTCGAAAAATCGCTGTAACGGATTTTCACGAACAGTTTGTGGATGGGCTTGTCCCGGCCCTTGCGGGCCAGGCGCAGGTTGAGATCGGCCACCAGCGCCGGCATCACCGATTCACAGGCCTCCTTGCCCGGCAAATCCTGGGAGAAGGTGCGCTCTACGCTGACCGATTTCGCTACCCGCGACACCACCACCGGGCGCTCATCCCGGCCATGGGCCATCTCGAACAGCCGGTAGCCCTGCTTACCGAATTTCTCGATCAGCACATCGGCGCCTAAAGCCTGCATATCACCACAGGTTTCGACCCCCAGCGCGTGCAACTTGCCTGCCGTTACCTGGCCCACACCAAACAGTTTTTCCACCGGCAGCGCCTCTACAAACGCCTGCACCTCCTCCGGCGTGATCACAAACAGGCCGTCAGGCTTGCGCCAGTCGCTGGCAATCTTGGCCAGGAACTTGTTTGGTGCCACCCCGGCGGAAATGGTGATGCCCACCTCCCGCTTCACCCGCTCCCGCAGGTGCCGGGCCATCAGGGTGGCACTGCCTTTATGGTCGGTAATGTCGGAGACATCCAGGAAGGCTTCATCCAGCGACAGCGGCTCCACCAGGTCGGTCATATCACGAAGAATGGCCATCACCTGCTGGGAAACCGCCCGGTACTTGCCCAGGTCCGGTGGCACCATCACCAGCCCGGGGCACAGGCGCCGGGCTTCGCTGCCCGGCATGGCCGAGCGCACGCCAAAAGCCCGCGCCTTATAATTGCAGGTAGTCACCACACCACGGCCGCCAGCACCACCCACGGCCAGCGGAACGTCCCGCAAAGACGGGTCGTCACGCATCTCGACTGCGGCGTAAAAACAGTCGCAATCTACATGGATGATCTTGCGCTGGGCCATACAGGCAGGCTCACGTTAACAATCTGTACGTTTATACAGCCTTGTATCTTACGGTAACATGCCGAGAATGTCAGGAAACCCAGAACATAACCCGGTACATCACTGTGAGGCTCCATGACTAATCCCATCCCCGAGAACGATCGCACTGAAATCGAAGCGGCCGCCTTCCGCCGCCTGGTTGCGCACCTGCGCGAGCGCACCGACGTACAGAACATCGACCTGATGAACCTGTCCGGCTTCTGCCGCAACTGCCTGTCCAAGTGGTACCGCGCCGAAGCCGCCGAACGCGGGTTCGAGATCACAGACCCGGCCGCCCGTGAAGAAATCTACGGCATGCCTTACGAAGACTGGAAAGCGAAGTACCAGATCGGCCCGAAACAGGACCACAAATAATGAACGCTGCTGAAGCCGTTCGCATTCACCTGGCCTCCCTGCAGGGCGGCCACGCCAGTTTTGACGACACCCTGGCACTGATCGACCAGCACTTCGAGTTCCAGCCCACCGGATTCAACAACGGTCCGCTGCGTAACGAGGCCGGCGAGAACGCCGGTTCCTGCCGGGTGTTTGCCCTGGGCCAGTACTGCAACCTGAACGAAGCCGATACCCTGCAGCTGTTTGCCCAGCACTACCAGCAGGTACTGGGCGACCCGGCCGGCGACAGCCACGGCAACATCCGCCAGTTCATCAGCACCGGCTGGTCCGGAATCCGCTTTGACGGCCAGCCATTGCGCCCGAGAAACGAAACCAACTCGTAAAACACCAGGGAAGACTGCTATTCATGAGCGATACCGCCACCTCCGGGGTAAAACAGAGTTTCCAGCTGAAAAGCGCAAACGTCTCACTGACGGCCCTGGAGCTTTACTACTTCGACAACGAAGAATTCGAAGCCAACCTGCGGGACAAGATCAGCCAGGCACCGGGTTTCTTCAAAGACATCCCGCTGATCATCAGCCTGGAGAAATACGAAGGCCTGGACAGCGAACTGGATTTCTTCAAGATCATCGGTACCTGTCGCCGCCACAACATCCACGTGATTGGTGTTCGTGCCGGTAATGAAGACCAGCGCCGGCTGGCCCGGGGCGCTTCCCTGGCCCTGCTGCCAGGCGGTACGGTACGCGAAAAGCCACAAACGGCAGCCCCGGAACCGGAAGTCGCGGCCGAAGAGGCCCCGGTAGCTGAAGCGCCGGCCGCTGCGGTGTCAACCGCAGAACCGGCCCCGGCCCGCATCATCAGCCAGCCGGTGCGTTCCGGCCAGCAGGTGTATGCTCCGGAGGGAGACCTGATTATCCTGGCGCCGGTGCAGGCAGGTGCCGAAGTACTGGCCGCAGGCAATATTCACGTGTACGGCCCCCTGCGCGGGCGGGCACTGGCCGGTATCCACGGTGCCGAGAGCGCCCGGGTATTCTGCCAGTCACTTGAAGCGGAGCTTGTGTCCATCGCCGGACACTATAAAATCTCCGAAGATCTTCAGGACAATGGCTGGAAAAGCGCTGTGCAGATCCAGCTCAGGGACGACCTGCTGGTGGTAACGCCACTGGACAAGGCCTGATGTTGTGACAGCCAAAAACAACATATGAAGACATGACGAATCCACTGCGAAACAGGAATTGAACCTTGGCTAGAATCATTGTCGTTACCTCAGGAAAAGGCGGCGTTGGTAAAACCACCACCAGCGCTTCAATCAGCACCGGCCTTGCCAAGCGCGGCCACAAGACCGTCGTCATCGACTTCGATGTGGGCCTGCGTAACCTCGACCTGATCATGAATTGCGAACGCCGGGTGGTTTACGACTTCGTAAACGTGATCCAGGGCGAAGCCTCCCTGAACCAGGCGCTGATCAAGGATAAGCGGGTGGAAACCCTGTACATCCTGCCGGCTTCCCAGACCCGTGAAAAAGAAGCCCTCACCCGGGAAGGCGTAGAGAAAGTCATCAACGAGCTGTCGCAGACCTTCGATTACATCGTGTGCGACTCCCCGGCCGGCATCGAGCACGGCGCCCAGATGGCCCTGTACTATGCCGACGAAGCCATCGTGGTTACCAACCCGGAAGTGTCCTCGGTACGGGATTCTGATCGCATCCTGGGCATTCTGCAGAGCAAGTCCCGCCGTGCCGAAATGGGTCAGGACCCGGTGAAAGAACACCTGCTGCTGACCCGCTACAACCCGGACCGGGTAGACCGTGGCGAAATGCTGTCGGTAAAAGATGTTGAAGAAATCCTGGCCATCCCCCTGCTGGGCGTTATCCCGGAAAGCCAGGTGGTACTGAACGCCTCCAACCAGGGCCTTCCGGTGATCCTGGAAGAAAACAGCGATGCCGGCCAGGCCTATGACGACGCGGTAGCGCGGCTGCTGGGCGAAGACCGGGAGCACCGATTCATGACGGCCCAGAAAAAGGGTTTCTTCTCACGGATGTTCAAGGGGGGCTAAGGGATGAGTTTTCTGGATTACTTCAGAAGCAAGAAGAACAACACCGCGAGCGTGGCCAAGGAACGCCTGCAGATCATCGTGGCCCACGAGCGGGGCCAGCGCGACATGCCGGATTACCTGCCGCAGCTGCAGCAGGAACTGCTGGATGTGATTCGCAAATACGTGCAGATCAGCGACGACATGGTCCAGGTAGATGTGGACCGTAACGAAAGCTGTTCGGTACTGGAACTGAACGTCACCCTGCCGGAGAAATAATGGCAGCGCCCGCGTTACCAGCGGGCGAAGTGATCTTCCACCAATCCCCGTAGCCCGGCTACGGGGATTTTTTTACCCGCTTCATCCGTCACCGTACCGCTAAAGGTGCCGGCAAACTGCCGGAAGTTGGATGCCAGCACCCAGGCATTCAGCCGCTCCTTGCGCACGCCAGCCGGCTCAAAGGCCAGGTCTACCCGGCCGTCCCCGGTGGTTACCCGCCATTCACTACCGGCCCGATACCGGTCGAACACAAAGCGGGCTGCCCCCAGCTTGATACGCTGGCCATCCAGCCACAGAGCGTTTTCTGTCATACCGGTTTCGTTCACCCCCGCGGCCAGGTTCAGGCCGATGGACGTGCCATCTTCGGCCACACCGGCCAGGCAGGCCCAGTTCCAGGCGGTTTCCCGGCGCATAAAACCACAACTCCAGTCGATGGACGCCCGGGTTTGCTCGTCACAGCGCCACGCCTGCCCGCCCCAGCGTACCTCCCCATCCACCGCCAGCCCGGCGGATTTCCGGGTAAACACCCAGCCGTTGTAGCCGGCCGGGCACACCAGCCGCAGGGGCTGGTCGGTATCCTGCAGCGTCAGGTCTACCCGGATTGTTCCCGGTGCTGTCACCTGTACCTTGCGGCCGCCCTCCGTCGGCTCGATGGCAAGGCTCACCTCGCCCTTGCGAAAGCAGGACGCGCCATGCTCCGGAAAAGGCTCGATCACGGTGTGCCGGGCCAACGGCTGCATGAACGATTGTTCGAACATCTGCCCGCTCTCGAAATCGAACAGGTAGAAAAACCCGCTGCCCAGCAGCTTCAGGTCCACAATCGCCATGCCGAACACCCAGCCCGGCGCCATGGCACTGACAAACTGGAACTGGTTGAACCGCCAGCGCTTTGCCAGCCGGGACCGCGGCTTGTCCATCACCGTACGCAGGTCGTAATCCAGGTAATTGATGGTTTCCACCGGCTGGTCCAGAACCCCGGGGGTAAACCGCCCCTTTGCGTCGATCAGTGTTTGTTTTGTCATATTTTCCGTCAGATCAGGCCAATTGCGCCCTCGGGCGATTCAGTAAGTTACCTGGTTCACAAACCCTTGTTCCGGCACCAAAGGCCGCGAGGGCTCCGTGATAGACTGCCGCCAACTTCCTCATCAAAGTGTAGCTTATGCTGTTTATCAGAGCCCTTGGCTTCAGGGCCTCCTTGATCAGTCTGGCCGGCCTTGTTACCGGCATTGTCCTGTCTGCCCCCGCCACAGGCGCCGAAACGGGCAACCTGCCGGCCATCGACGCCGCGCAATGGGCCCTGCAGAAAGAAGTCGACAACATTCGCATCTACACAATGGACCAGCCCGGTTCCGGCTTCCAGGCCTTCAAAGCCGTAGCCGAACTGGACGCCCCTGTCGAAAACCTGATGGCGGTCATGATCAACCCGGAATCCTGCGAGGAATGGGTGCTCAACTGCTCGGAATCCTATGCCTTCGGCCAGGGAGATTTCCACGACCGCTACGCCTACTCGGTAAACGACATGCCCTGGCCGGTAACCGACCGGGACTATGTTCTGCGCATCCGCACCCGGGGCGATGCCGACACCGGCCAGGTCATCATGGACCTGAACGCCACTCCGGGCATGCGGGCCGAGTACAGCAGCCGGGTGCGGGTTGACGTATCCAATACCCTCTACCAGTTCACGCCCCGGGGCGAGCGCACCCACATGGTGTGGGTACAGCACACCGAGCCCAACGGCTCCCTGCCCGGCTGGCTGGTGAACAACCTCCTGGTGGATATCCCCGTCAAGTCCATGCAGGCGCTGGAGGCAGTGGCTCAGTCTGACAAGTATCAGGGCTACCGGCTGGAATGGGCCGAAGAGGGCAACCTGCAAGGCGTTGTGCCTGACAACCGCTGACCGGCGCACAAACAAGGGTGACGGCAGGCCACGGAACGGCTAAGCTTTCAGCAAAAGCACCGCAAATGGAAGACGCCTGCCAATGACTGTTCTCGCCCATGAGATCATGACCCCCACCATCAAAGCCGTCCCCCACCACTGGACCATGGACAGGCTGGCCCGATTCCTCACCGATAACGAAATTACCGGCAGCCCGGTAACCGATGACAACGGCGATATCATCGGCATTGCCACCCTCAAAGACATCACCGAATTCCGCTGGAATGCTGCCCGCTCCGGAGATCAGCCCAAGCTCACCGAAGAAGAGCAGGAAGAAGCCCGGCGGCTGCGCATGGTGATTTTCGAAGAAATGGGCAAGGTACCGGTGGAAGTGCGCGATATCATGACACCGATCGTACTCTCGGTTGACGAGGACACCCCGGTGCGAGACATTGCCAACATCATGATGCGCGAGCACCTGCACCGGATCTTTGTCACCCGGGATTCAAAAATCACCGGCATCATTACTACCTACGACATGCTGAAGCTGGTTTCCGACCAGGAACTGAGCCGGCGCTGCGCCGAGAACGACTGAGCCACCAGAGAGGTAACTCACCCTATGCCCAGAGCACCGCAAGCTCGCAAGAAAATGTACGTCCTCGACACCAATGTCCTGATCCACGATCCGAATGCCCTCCTGAACTTTGAAGAACACGATGTCATCATTCCGATGACCGTCCTCGAAGAACTCGACAGCCTGAAGTCCGGCAAACAGACCGTTGCCGCCGACTGCCGCCAGGCCATTCGCAACATCGACAAACTGCTGGGCGATGCCAGCCCGAAGGACATTGAAAAAGGCGTACCCATTCTGCGCGGCAAAAAAGCGGACCCACTGGGTAGCCTGTCGATCATCATGAGTACCGAGGGTGCCGGCACCCATTCGCTACCCGAACACCTGAACGACAACAAGATCATCAACACCCTGGCGGCCCTGCAGGCCCGGCACAAATCCCGCGACATCATCCTGGTCAGCAAAGACATCAACATGCGGCTGAAAGCCCGGGGCTTTGGCGTAGAAGCCCAGGACTACCACAACGACCAGCTGCTGGACGACATCGACCTGCTGCCCAGGGGCTACAAGGAATTTCCGAATTCCTTCTGGGACAACATCGCCAAGGTGGAAACCGTACAGCGGGAAGGGGTGACCGAACACCTGCTTAAACGGGAAGGCGAACTGGCCAGGCTGAACATCAACGAGTTTGTGATTGATGAGCGGGGCTTTATCGGCCAGGTGGTGGATATCTCCGATGATCAGCTGGTGATCAAAGACCTGCACCAGCACGACCTGATGAACGAAGAAGTCTGGGGCCTGGTACCCAGGGACATCTACCAGGCCATGGCCCTGCACCTGCTGCTGGACCCGGATATCCACCTGGTGAACCTGACCGGTTCTGCCGGCTCCGGTAAAACCATCCTGGCCCTGGCGGCCTGCATTGAAATGACCGTAGCCAGCAAGCTGTACAAGCGCATCATCGCCACCCGATCTACCCAGGGACTGGACGAAGATATCGGCTTTTTGCCGGGCACCGAGGCGGAAAAAATGGAGCCCTGGCTGGGCGCCATCGTGGACAACCTTGAAGCCCTGCATGAAGACGACGAGAACATGACTGCCAGCGTGGATTACATCCTCAGTAAGGTGCCCCTGCACTTCAAATCCATGAACTACATCCGGGGCCGCAGCTTCCAGCACAGCCTGATCATCATTGATGAATCCCAGAACCTGACCCCGCACCAGATCAAGACCATCATCACCCGGGCCGGTAACGGCTCCAAGGTGATCTGCCTGGGTAACCTGGCGCAGATCGACACCCCGTACCTGAGCCCCCTGAGCTCCGGCCTGACCTACATGACCGAACGCTTCAAGGGCTTCCGCCATGGCGGCCACATCCACCTTCAGGGTGTACCGCGCTCGGTACTGGCGGAGTTCGCCGAAGCCAACCTCTGATCATGGCATTTGAGGCCAACCATGTTGGCCTCGAAGGTCAATTCAGAATCCTGTCTTGCGGTATATTGTCTCTGCTATAAAAACACCAAAAAACAAAGGGGATAGCGTTAATGGCCAGACACATAGCCTCAGACATCGTAATTGCCGGAGGCGGCCTGGCCGGCATTGTCACCGCCCTGGAAGCCCTGCGGGCCGGCAAAACCGTGACCATTGTCGACCGGGACACTCCGGAGCGCCTTGGCGGGCTTGCACTCTGGGCCTTTGGCGGCATGGCGCTGATCGACACCCCCCTGCAACGGCGCATGAAAATTGCCGATTCCCCGGAGCGGGCCCTGCAAGACTGGATAAGCTTCGGGGAGCTGGACCCGACCGACGAGTGGCCCATGCAGTGGGCCCGCTATTACGTGGAAAACTCCCGCACCGAGGTGCACGACTGGCTGATCGACGAAGGCCTGAAATTCATGCCGGCGGTCAACTGGGTAGAACGCGGCCGGTTTGGTGACGGCAACTCCGTACCCCGCTACCACATAGTCTGGGGCACGTCCCGGGAACTGACCCGCCGCATGATCAATGCCCTGCACAACGCCGACACCCAACATGGCCTGACCATCCTGCACGGCCACAAGGTAACGGCCCTGGAGCAACAGGCGGGCAACATCAGCGGCGCCGTCGCCATCAAGGAATCCACCGGCGAGGAAGTCCGGCTGAGCGCACCCACCGTGGTACTGGCCATGGGTGGCATCAACGGCAGCCATGCCGAATGCAGGGCCAACTGGCCCGAAAACCGACCACAACCGGCCACCCTGCTCAATGGCGCCCACCCCTTTGCCGACGGCAAGCTGCACCACTGGGCCGAAGACCACCTGGGGGCCAAAATCACCCACGCCGGCGAAATGTGGAGCTACGCAGCAGGCTTTCCCCACCCCTACCCGCACTTTCCCGGCCACGGTCTGTCGACCATTCCGTGCAAATCCGCCCTGTGGCTGAACCATCGTGGTGAGCGCATCGGGCCGGAGCCCCTGGTAACCGGTTTCGACACCCACTGGCTGTGCCAGCGCGTAGCGGAGCAGGAAAAGCCCTGGACCTGGCACCTGCTGAACCGGCGCATTGCCCTGAAAGAATTTGCCATCTCCGGCGCCGAGCACAACGCCCGCATACGCGACAAGCAGTTCCCGCTGTTCCTGAAAGAACTGCTGTTGGGCAACAAACCGCTGGTCAACCAGATGGCCCACGAAAGCCCGCACTTCCTGGTGGACGACAGCCTGGAAGGACTGGCAGAGAAAATGAACGCGCTCACCTGCTCGCTGGACATCACCCCGGCCACCCTGAAAGCCACCGCCGATGCCTTCGACGCCAACTTCAGCAAGGGCAGCCAGCTGAATAACGACGCGCAAATCCGCAAGATCCTGCATGCTCGCCAGTGGGGGCCAGACAAGCTGCGCACCTGCAAGCCGGCACCGCTGCAGAAGCCCGGCGCGGGGCCGTTTATTGCCATCCACATGCAGCTGACCACCCGGAAAAGCCTGGGCGGTCTGCGTACCGACCTGCAAAGCCGGGTTCTGGACGCCAGCGGCCAGCCGGTCAGCGGGCTTTACTGTGTAGGCGAAGCCGCAGGCTTTGGTGGTGGTGGCGCCAATGGTAAACGATCACTGGAAGGCACCTTCCTGCCCGGCTGCATCATGACCGCCCGGGCGGCGGCAAGGTCCATCGTCAGCGGCCGTTAAGTAACCGACTATCAAACGAAAACAAGAATCCGACAGGATCAGGAGAGAGAACATGCCAAACGGCGCCCAAGCCTTGATGAAAACACTGGTCGATGCCGGCATTGAAGTCTGCTTTACCAACCCCGGCACCAGCGAGATGCACTTTGTGGCCGCGCTGGACAGCGAACCAAAAATGCGCGCCGTGCTGGCCCTGTTTGAAGGCGTAGCCACCGGTGCCGCCGACGGCTACGCCCGCATGGCCGACAAGCCGGCAGCTACGCTGCTGCACCTGGGCTGCGGCCTGGGCAATGGCCTGGCCAACCTGCACAATGCCCGCAAAGGCAAGGTGCCGGTGGTGAACATTGTCGGCGACCACGCCACCTATCACGTGAAGTACGATGCCCAGTTGCAATCCGATATCGAAACCGTGGCCCGCAACGTGTCTCCGGGCTTTGTGCGCACCTCTCAAAGCACCGAAGCCCTGTGCCAGGACGCCGCCGAAGCCATCGCAGTGGCCAAGGGCCTGCCGGGGCAGGTAGCGACCCTGATCCTGCCCGCCGATGTATCCTGGGGCGAAGGCGGCCAACCCTGTGCGCCACTGCCACAGCCGGAAGCCCGGGCGGCGGACGATACCGCCGTTCAGGCGGTAAAAGACGCCATCGCCAGTGGCCGGAAAACCGCCCTGTTACTCGGTGGCCGCGCCCTGCGCGAGCCGGCATTGATGGCCGCAGCACGCATTGCCGCCCACAGTGGCGTTACCCTGTTTGCCGAAACCTTCCCGACCCGAATTGAACGGGGGGCCGGCTTGCCGCCGGTGGAGCGGATTGCCTACCTGGCTGAACTGGCCACCCTGCAGCTGTCTGAATTCGACCACCTGGTGCTGGTAGACGCCAAGGCGCCGGTGTCGTTCTTTGGCTACCCCGGCAAGCAGAGTTACCTGGTGCCTGACAACTGCACTGCCCACACTCTCAGTACTCCGGAGCAAGACGCCGCCGCAAGCCTGAACAAACTGGCTGAAGCCCTGGGCGCTGCCGGTGCCGAGCCCAGGCTGCAGGCCGAAGACCGGCCGGGACTGCCCAAGGGCAAGCTGACCGCTGAAAAAGTGTGCCGGGCCATGGGCGAACTGATGCCGGAGAACAGCATCATCGTGGATGAATCCATCACCTCCGGGTTGATGCTCAACGCCATGACTGCAGGCGCTCCGCGCCACGACATGATCACCCTCACCGGTGGCGCCATCGGCCAGGGCCTGCCCAACGCCGTGGGCGCCGCTATCGCCTGCCCGGACCGGCCGGTGTTCGCCCTGATCGGCGACGGCACCGCCATGTACACCATCCAGGCCCTGTGGACCATGGCGAGGGAAAACCTGAACGTGACCAGCATCATCTTCAACAACGCCTCCTACTCCATCCTGAACGTGGAGCTGGAACGAGTAGGCGCAGAAGAAGCCGGCGCCAAGGCAAAGTCCCAGCTGGACATCAGCGGGCCGGTCACCCACTACGCCCAGCTGGCCCAGAGCATGGGTGTGCACGGTGTGCGAGTGCGCACGGCGGAAGAGTTGATCAAAGCCATGGAGTACGCCCAGGCGCACCCCGGGCCGCACCTCATTGAAGCAGTGGTGCCGGAATCGCTGAATGGCGTTAAACGGAAAGTACTGCCCTGGCTGCTGAAGTCGCTGCCGAGCTTGCCACGGCCACTGACCAAGGCACTAAAGAAGAAGATTGCGCCCTGAGGGGCGCTAATCCTTGAACTGGGCCTTGTCCAGGCCGTGCTTCTTCATCTTGTCGTACAGGGTTTTGCGGGCAATTCCCAGCTGAAGCATAGTGTCTTTGATACTGCCATGGCTGGCGTTGAGCGCGCTGACGATGGCCGTGCGTTCAAACCCGTCCATCATCTCGGATAGTGTCTGACGCCCGGACAGGTTGCCCTGTTCGGAACTGTCACCACCATCCAGGGCTGCCGGCCCCAGCAGCACGTAACGCTCCGCCAGGTTCCGCAGTTCCCGCACGTTGCCCGGCCAGGAGTGCTGCATCAGGCGGGCCGCCTGGCGGGCATCCAGCGGAACGCTCTCCCGGTCGTAACGGGCGGCGGCAATCAGGGCAAAGTGGTGAAACAGCGTGGGAATGTCTTCCTTGCGCTCCCGCAGGGGCGGAATATCCACCTTCACCACATTCAGCCGGTAGTAGAGATCAGACCGGAACGCGCCCTCATCGCTGAGCTGTTTCAGGTCGGCCTTGGTGGCGGCAATAATGCGCACATCCACATCTATTGACTGGTTGCTGCCCAGCCGCTCCACCCGCAATTCCTCAAGCACCCGAAGCAGTTTCACCTGCAGCGCCATGGGCATGCTTTCCACTTCATCCAGGAACAAGGTGCCCCGGTGGGCATGCTCAATCTTGCCAATCCTCCGCTTCTCGGCGCCGGTGAAGGCCCCCGCTTCGTGGCCGAACAGTTCGCTCTCGATCAGGTTTTCGGGCACCGCGCCGCAGTTGATGGCAACAAAGTTGTGGGCACTGCGGGGGCTGCTTTCGTGAATGTACCGGGCCAGGGCATCCTTACCGGAACCGGTTTCACCATGCAGCAGCACGTTTGCGGAAATATCCAGGATCGGCCCGATTGTCGACATTACCGCCTGCATCGCCGGCGAATCACCCAAAACCCGCGGCCCGGGCTTGGCCAGCTGCCGCAACTGGGCCTTCAGGCGCCGGTTTTCCAGTGCCAGGTGCCGTTTTTCCAGGGCGTGCCGCAGCAGTTCGATCAGCTCATCGTGGTCAAAGGGCTTTTCAATGAAGTCATAGGCCCCCTGCTGCATGGCCGACACCGCCGTGCTGATATCGCCCTGGCCGGTGAGCAGAATCACCGGGATGTCTTCATCAATCTTCCGTACCTCGTGCAACAGCTGCATGCCATCCATGCCCGGCATGTTGTAGTCGCACAGGACGATGCCTTCGAACTCCGGCTGCACCAGCTTCAGCGCCGATGCACCGTCGGCAAAACAGGCCACCGGGATATCTTCCAGGGTGAGGGTCTGCTCCATCACCGGCCGGATATCCGGGTCATCATCCACAAAAATCACTGATGGTATTGTCATCCCTCTGCCTTACGCTGTTTCAGTGTCAGAACAAACTCCGCCCCGGGGCCGTCGACCCGGTTCTGGCCGGTCAGGCTGCCGCCAAGTGCTTCGACAATCTGCCGGGAGATCGACAGGCCGAGCCCCAGCCCCTGCTTGACCGATCGGGTGGTAAAGAACGGCTCGAACACCTGCTCGGAATTACCCGGCAAGCCATGGCCGTTATCCTTCACCACGCAGCGCCAGTCGTCGCCTTCATCGGCAACCAGGATATCAATCTGCGGTTGCTCGCAGCCTTCCACCGCCTGGACCGCATTGGCCAGCAGGTTAACCATCACCTGCTCCACCCGGATCAGGTCACCGTGGCACATCACCGGGTTGTCCGGTCGCTGCCAGCGAATGTTGATGCCCTCGCTGGCGTTCTGGGCGCGGATAATCTTCAGCGCTGCATCAATCGGCAGGCGCAGGTCCACCACCGACGGCGGCCCCTCGGACTTGCGGGCGAACACCTTGAACTGCCGGATCAGCTCCGCCATCTTGTCGCACAGGCCAACAATCTCGCCCAGGTTGGCATCCACCATATCGGTGGCACCCCGCTCCAGGAATTTCCGGCTGTTACGGGCATAGGCCTGGATCGCCGTCAGGGGCTGGTTGATTTCATGGTTCAGGCCAGCCGACATCTGCCCCAGCACCGCCAGCTTGGCGGCCTGGATCAGCTCCTGCTGGGTTTCACGGAGGTCTGCGGTGCGCTGGGCAACCCGGCGCTCCAGCTGTTCACCCCTGAGCGCCAGCTCCCGCTCCCGGCGGTAACGCTCTCGCAGGTACAGCCAGGTCAAGAAACAGGCCAGGAACAGGGCCAGGCCACCGGCCATAAACCCGATGCGGGTCCACAGTATTGGCCGGGTGTCGGTCAGCACCAGCAGACTCCAGTCCAGCCGGGGCAAACCGGTTTCAACCGTCAGGTAGGTTCCGGGCTTGTCACTTTCCCTTAACCGGATGCGGGCTGACTCGTCCGCCAGCCCCCAGGGCTTGCCCTGCTCCACAAAATCAACGGGCTTCAGCGCCCGCTCGGGATAACGCTGGCGAACCCTGGCATTCTCTTCGGCATCATCCGTCGGCCTGAAATCCCGGTAGAGCCAGTCCGTCCGGCTGGACAAAAAGCTGATACCGTCGCCGTCCAGCACCACCATCTCCGCCTGCTGACGGGATTCCGGGCGGTGCCACTGGGATTCCAGCTCGTGTACCAGAACCTTGATAGCCACCACCCCCAGCATATTGCCGCGCTGGTCACGAACCGGGTTGGTAAAGTACAACCCCCGCTCCGAGGAGATCTTACCCAGGGCGAAGTAGGCCACGGAGCCGCCGGTGGCAACCGCTTCTGAAAAATACGGCCGGAAGGCGTAATTGTTGCCCACAAAGGTATTTGGCTGGCCAAAATTGTTGGCCGCAATGGTCATCCCGGTCAGGTCCATCAGGTAGATATCGGAGCCGCCCACAATGGTGGCCATCCGCTGCATCTGCTCGTTGGCCCGGAGCAGGGTAACGGCGTTATCCGGCTCTTTCAGGGCGTCCGCCAGCAGGGGGTGTTCGGCAATCAGGGCAGGAACCGGCAGGTAGCGGTTAAGCTCGTTGGCCACCAGCTGGCGATAACGAAAGGCTTCCTGCAGGCTGTCCTGCTCCAGTTGCCGGTAACCAAACCAGCCCCCGAGCAGCCAGGACAGCAGCAGGGTAACAATCAGAACAACCGTAATGCTGATCCGGTTAAGCATGGGTTCGGATTCCGGCAAAGCCTCTAGACTAGCGCCGGAATCCGGGCAGGACAACAGGCCGCCATGCCCGCTGCCCTGCCCTTGCCTTGCCATATCAGGCCGCAGCCAACCCGGGTGCCCGCTTGCGCTGGATCAGGAACGCCACCACCGCAAGCCCGATACCGGCCAGATCTGTCCACACGCCGCCTTCGATGGTCATCAGCGCGGCCGCTACCAGCAGCAGGCGCACCAGAACCGGTGCGGCAGAGCGGGCAAACCAGCCCAGCACCCCGGCAGACAGCAGGTACACGCCGAAGGTAGCGGTAACCAGGGCCCGGGCAATCTCGATCCAGCCGGCTTCCATCAACAGCGCGCCGTTATAGAAGAACATGAACGGCACGATGAACGCGGCAATACCGATGCGGAACGACGCTACCGAGGTAGACATGGCATTGGCACCGGAAATACCGGCCGCAGCGTAAGACGCCAAGGCAACCGGCGGCGTGATGGCAGACACCACGGCAAAGTAGAACACGAAAAAGTGCGCGGTCAGCGGCTCGATACCCAGCTGCACCAGGCCCGGCGCTACCACAGAGGCCGCCACCGCATAGGCGGCCGTGGTTGGCATGCCCATACCCAGCAAGATCGAGATGAACATGGCAAACACCAGTGCCAGCAGGTGGCTGTGGGCGGCCACATCCAGCAGCAGCACCGAGAAACGCGCACCCACACCGGTCAGGGAGATAACCCCCACAATGATACCGGCCGCGGCACACACCACGATAATCTGGATAGACATGTAGGCGGCAATTTCAAAGGCCCGAAGGATAGACTTCAAACCCATCTTGTTGGGCGAAATCCAGCTCACCACCGCCGCAGATACGGTCGCCAGGGTACCGGCCCGGATCACGGAGTAGCCCTGAAACAGCGCCACAATCAGGATAATGATCGGTGCAAACAGGTATACCTGGCGCATCATCAGCCGCAGGTTCGGCAGTTCGTCACTGCGCATACCGCGCATGCCCAGCTTCTTGGCTTCAAAGTCCACCATGAAGAACACAGACGCGAAGTACAGGATGGCCGGAATAATCGCGGCAATGGCAATCTCGGTATAGGGAATACCGGTAATCTCCGCCATGATGAAGGCGCCGGCACCCATGATCGGCGGCATGATCTGGCCACCGGTAGACGCTGCAGCTTCCACCGCACCGGCCGATTCCTTGCTGTACCCCACCCGCTTCATTAGCGGAATGGTCAGGGAACCGGTAGACACCACGTTACCGGCACTGGTGCCGTTGATCATCCCCATCAGGCCGGAGGCAAAAATCGCCACCTTGGCAGGGCCCCCACGGGAGCGACCGGCTGCCGCAAAGGCAAAGTTCACAAAGTAGTCACCCACCTTGGAGGCCTGCAAAAAGGCCGCAAAGATGATGAACAGAATGATGTAGGTAGATGACACCGCGGTGGTGGGCCCAAGAATGCCCGCATCGGTGTACACCTGGCTGAAGAAACGCTGGGCAGACAGCCCCGGATAACCCAGGAAGCCCGGCAGGTAGGGCCCGGCGAACACATAAACCAGGAACACCAGCCCGATAACCACCAGGGCCAGGCCAGCCACCCGGCGGGTCAATTCCATAATCAGCGCGGTGCCGGCCACTGCGGCAAAGGAAATGCCAACCGGGGCAAACGCCGTGCCGGTGGTCATCCGCATGGAAGTGTTAAAGACAATCAGCAGATACGCGGCAACCGCCACGGAGCACACTATCAGAACCAGGTCCGGCACGCTGAAGCGGGCGCGGTCACGCTGGTGGAACCAGCTCATCACAATGCCAATTGCAGAGGCCGCCAGCAACGGCCAGCCGAAGTGCCAGGTTTCCAGCTCGGCCGGAATACGCATGGTGCCGTTCTGGACCATCTGGTTGAACGACCAGGTCTGGTACAGGGCGTACAACGCAGGAATCATGGCTGCGCAGCCAATCCAGGTGGTCCACTTGTGCCGGGCAGGGCCTTCTTCGGCCGATACAAAACGGGCGCCGGCAAACAGGATAAAGCCCAGTACCAGGGCGCCGGCAACGTGCACAATCCGGAACGACCAGGTTTCCATGGGCGCTATGTTCAGGGTGTACAGGTGGAACACCGAGTAGGCGATGGCCAGCATTACCACAAACTTGAGCAGCAACCCGGTGAACAAGCGTCGGTTAGCTTCAACCGGCTCTTCATCCACGTTGTGGGCAAGCAGGTGGTCTTCGTTGATCGTCAGGTTCTCAGCCAGTTGCTGTTCACCCTCGGAATGCGTGTGTTCTTTGGTCATGTTAAGTCCTGCCTGGAGGTAAGGCGGTAATTCGAACAACCAGTCCCGGGGCGCCATGCAGGCACCCCGGGTTCAGGCCTTACTGCTTGATGGCGCTTGCTTCGATGGTGTAACCGTTTTCGTTAAACCAGCGGGCAGCACCCGGATGCCAGGGCAGCACGTTGTTCTTGGTGTAGTTCTCCGGAATGGAATGACGAGCGGCTTTGTGGATAGACACCATCTTGTCATTGTTTTCCATGGTCAGCTTGGTGATTTCATACACAAAGCTTTCCGGCATATCGCAGTTCACCATGGCGAAGTTCCACATGGACACCACGCGGGACGGCTCCTCCAGGGACTGGTAAGTGCTGGCCGGGATGATGAACTCGGAGACCGGGAAGTTCTCGATCACTTTCTTCGCCTCGTCATCGTTCATGCCGATGATGTTTACGTCGGTCTGTACTTCCAGCTGGCTAACAGCCGGAATCGGAATACCGGCGGCAAAGGCCACCACGTCAATCAGGCCATCCTGCAGCTGGCCGCCCAGATCAGACCAGCTACCGTTACGACGCTCGAACTTCACACCCAGGGTTTCCATCATGCGCGGGAAGTAGGTGTCGGAGGTGGAACCTGCAGGACCGAAGCCAATGGTGGCGCCATCCGGAATATCAGAAATGGAGGTAATACCGGAGCTGGACAGAGCGGTAATCGAGAACGGCGTTTCATACATCGGGAACATCGCACACACGTTGTCCATCTTCATGCCCGGAGCCAGCGGGCTTTCGCCGTCACGGGATTCCCGGGCCGGGCCCATGGTGGTCAGGCCAAACTTCAGGTCACCGGTGTGCACCAGCGCCATGTTCTGGACCGGGCCACCGGTGATTTCGGCACCGCCGGATACGCCCAGGTTTTCAGCCACGAAGTTCGCCCAGCCAGAGCCGTAGGCAAAGTAGGTGCCGCCCTGACTGGCAGTACCGACAGTGAAGTTATCCGGCCAGCCGTCACGGTCCTGGGCAACCACAGGGCCTGCAACAACGGAGGTGGCGAGCGCAGCCGCCAGAACGGTTTGAAGTTTCATATAGAATGCTCCCGATTCATTTTGTTGGTTGGGTGCTGGAGAGACCTTGATGGCCTCGCTGACAAATAAGGGAGCAAGTAGCGGGCCAGTCAGGGAAAATACTTATAAAACAGACTGTTGGATTTTTGAGACCGACGCCGCCGGCATCAGTTGGGTGAAATCTCACCCGTCATGGAAGTCGATTTGGGTGGAATTCCACCCATCAGCTCAGCTCTTTGAAACACACTCGGCCCGTGGTAACAGGCTTTGTGATCCCTCGGGGGTCAGATAGTATTCTTCGCATGGAAAGAGCCATCCAAAGCCCCCGGAGAACAGCCGCAATGTTCTGGCGATATGAAGTAACCGGCGTTGATACCATTACGCTTCACTTCGGTGATGCGATTGATATTGCGCTGACCGAGCGGATCCAGCGGGCCGCCCGAGCACTTTCGCACAGGCTGGGGCCCCGGCTGATCGATATGGTGCCTTCCTATACCACGCTGCTGCTGCGCTACAACTTGCTGGAAGATGACCTGGCCTCGCTGGTAGCGGATATCACCGGCGCGTTAGCAACGCTTCCCGAGGTTGAAACCAACGCGGCCAAAGGCGATGTTGTAGAGATTCCGGTTTACTATGCCCCCTCCACAGGGCCGGACCTCGACTCGGTAGCCGCCAGGGCCGGGTTATCAAGGGAACAGGTCATCCAGAAGCATTCTGCTGAAGAGTACTACGTGTTTGCCATCGGCTTTGCGCCCGGGTTTGCCTATCTGGGCGAAGTACCGGCGGAGTTGGCAACGCCTCGCCTGGCAACGCCACGCGCCAGGGTACCAGCCGGAACCCTGGGCATTGCAGATACCCAAACCGCCATCTATCCGCTGCAGTCCCCCGGTGGCTGGAACCTGATCGGCCGAACGCCTCTGACGCTGTTTGATCCTGGCCGGGGCCAGCCTTCCCTGCTTCAAGCCGGCCAGCGGGTTCGCTTTCGGCCCATCGGCCGGGAGGAATACCTGGCACTCGGAGGCCAGATATGAGCACCCAGCCAGGCCTGACTTTTACAAAACCCGGCTTTCTCAGTTTGCTGCAGGATGGCGGGCGCCGGGGTGTGATGCACCTGGGGCTGGCGACTGGCGGCGCCATGGACCGGAACGCCTGGGCCTGGGCCAACCGGTTGCTGGATAACCCCTTCGGCACGCCCGCGCTGGAAATCACTTTCGGCGGGGTTGAGTTCACCACTACCCTTGATACCCAGATCGCGATTACCGGAGCAGAAGTGCAATGCCGGGTTAACGGCGAGTCCCGGCCGCTCTGGAGCGTTATCAATATTCAGGCCGGCGACAGAATTGCCCTCAGCGCACCGAAGGTTGGGATAAGAAGCTATCTGGCAGTGCTTGGCGGGTTTCAGGTAGCGCCGGGGCTGGGTAACAGCTGTGCCACGTTTACGCGAGAGGGCCTCGGAGGCCTGAATCAGGATGGTCGCCCACTGCAGGAAGGCGACCACCTGCCCTGCCACGCGGGTAGCGCCAGGGTTCTGAACCGAAAAGTCTCGGAGCGCTGGCGGCCGGACTATCAGGAAGAGCTGGTGCTTTCCGTGATTCCTTGTGCCCAGATCGACCGTTTTCCTGCGTCCGTTCTCGACACCTTTTTCAACAATCCCTACACCCTGACCCGGCAAACCGACCGCATGGGTGCGCGCCTGAAAGGCCCGGCACTGGAACCGCTGGGAGAGCGCCTGATATCGGAAGGCACCAGCCAGGGCGCCATCCAGGTTCCAGCCGACGGGCAACCGATCGTGCTGCTCAATGACCGCCAGACCATCGGTGGCTATCCAAAGCTCGGAGCCGTTACACCCCGCAGCCTGGATGCCCTGGCCCAGCGAACACCGGGCACAACGCTCAGGTTCCGGCCGGTTACGCTGCACGAGGCGCAGATCGAGGAGAAACAGTTTCTCTCCTTCTTCACCGCAACCGGAAGCCGGCGCTAAAGCCTGTTTAAATGATTTTAAGGCCGGGCGACAGGCTGGCCGGCAACGCCAGTTGGTCTGTCTCAATACCCGCCACCGGATACGAGCAGTAGTCTGCCGCGTAGTAAGCACTGGCACGGTGGTTTCCGCTGGCGCCGATGCCACCGAAGGGCGCGGCACTGGAAGCACCGGTCAGCTGTTTGTTCCAGTTAACGATACCGGCCCGAATCCGGTCGTAGAAGTCTTCAAAGCGCTCCCGGCTTTCACTGAATAAACCGGCAGACAGCCCGAAACGGGTGTTGTTGGCCTGTCCAATCGCTTCGTCAAAGTCCTGGTAGCGGTAAACCTGAAGTACCGGCCCGAAGATCTCTTCATCAGGCACATTCACGGCAGCGGTGACATCAATCAGCCCTGGTGACAGCAGGCCTGTGCCGGGTTTCAGGTGCTGGCTCGCGACCAGTGCACGGCCACCGAGTTCCAGCAGCCGGCTCTGGGCCTCAAGCACACCCTGCGCGGCTGCTTCGGAAATAACACTGCCCATAAACGGCGCCGGCTCGTCAAAGGCGCCACCCACCTGGATGGCTTCTACGGCCCGGGCCAGGGCATCCAGGAAGTTGTCGCCCCACTCTCCTGCCGGCACCATCAGCCGTCGGGCACAGGTGCAGCGTTGGCCGGAGGTAATGTAGGCAGACTGGATGGTTTCGTGCACGGCGGCAGTAACGTCTACCGTGTCATCCACAATCAGCGGGTTGTTGCCGCCCATTTCCAGGGCCAGGATTTTGCCCGGGTTGCCGGCGAATTGCCGGTGCAGAATTTCTCCGGTCGGGGAGCTGCCGGTAAAGAACAGGCCATCGATACCCGCATGATTGGCCAGGGCGATGCCGGTTTCCCTGGCGCCCTGCACCAGGTTCAGGACTCCGGCGGGCAACCCGGCTTCCAGCCACAGCTCGGCTGTTTTGCCGGCGACGGCCGGCGTCTGCTCGCTGGGCTTGAACACCACGGTGTTGCCGGCAATCAGGGCCGGAACAATATGCCCGTTGGGCAGGTGGCCGGGGAAGTTATAGGGGCCAAATACCGCAACCACGCCGTGGGGCTTGTGCCGAAGCACGGCCTTTGCGCCCGGCATATCGGTACTGCGCTGGCCGGTACGCTCGTTGTAGGCTTTCACCGAAATTTCGATTTTGCCCATCATGGCCGCCACTTCGGTCAGGGCTTCCCAGAAGGGCTTTCCGGTTTCCGAGGCGATGCAGCGGGCCATGGCTTCTTTATGTTCGCCCAGCAGTTCGCCAAAGCGGCGGGCTATGGCCACCCGATGCTCAAACCCGGCCCGGGACCACCCGGTACTGGCCGCCCGGGAGGCCTCTACGGCACTCGCCACCTGGGCCTCATCAGCCGCATTACCCTGCCAGAGCACTTCTCCCGTGGCCGGGTTCAGGGAAGATAGCGAAGGCCCGTTGCCTTCTTGCCACTGGTTATTGATAAGAACCGGTAATGTCATATCTGGCACTCCTTTTGGCGGCCATCACAACTATTTCTGCAGTTCATCCCACGGGTGTACGGGTACCACTGCATCTTCCGATACTTCACTCTCGAACGAGCTTCGGAAATAGTCCATGGCTTTTTCTGCCTCACCCAGCTCGTCAAAGCGGGCGATGTGGTAGATGGCTTCGCCCTCGTTCACCAGCGGCAGGTTATTCACGCAGATCACAATGCCGGAACAGGGCGAGGTAATGGCCACTTCGGTTTCGCCGAAGGGGTCGGCCACCATGGCCAGCTTCTGGCCTTTACGCACTTTCTGGCCAAGGCTGGCCACCGGGCGCATGATGCCGTCCATATCTGCCCGCACCCACTGTGAGTTCGCAGCGGTTTCCGAGCGTTTTTTCGGCGCTTTCGGGCCTTTCTTGGCGGGCACCATTTCCAGCTCGCGCATCACCCGGATGATGCCTTTTACGCCGCTGGCAATCACTACATCATCAAAGCGCAGGGCTTCGCCACCTTCAAAGGTGATCACCGGAATATCCAGTGAGTCGGCGTAGGCCCGCAGACTGCCTTCCCGCAAACCGGCATTGATAATGATAGGCGCACCAAAGGCGTCTGCCATGCGGGAGGTTTCCGGGTTCTTCAGCTCGGCGCGGATCTGCGGCAGGTTGAACCGGTG
The DNA here is from genome assembly GCF_016464245.1 of Marinobacter sp. bablab_jr003. Lineage (NCBI taxonomy): Bacteria > Pseudomonadati > Pseudomonadota > Gammaproteobacteria > Pseudomonadales > Marinobacteraceae > Marinobacter > Marinobacter sp. bablab_jr003. The sequence continues at coordinate 63,235 of NZ_JADARC010000037.1, read as the reverse complement.
AATGGCCCCGGTGTGCAGGTCGATAATATGGGTCACGTTTTCCATGATCTGGGTGCGCAGCAGGTAGGCAATACGGCCACCCAGCGAACCGCTCTCGCTGCCGGGAAAACACCGGTTCAGGTCACGCCGGTCCGGCAGGTAGCGGGTGCGCTGCACAAAGCCGAAAATGTTGACGATCGGCACCGCCACCAGGGTGCCCCGAAGGTGCCGCAAGACGCCGTTCTTCAGTACCCGGCGGATGATTTCCACACCGTTGATCTCGTCGCCATGAATGGCTCCACACACCATCAGAACAGGCCCGTCACGGCGGCCATGCACCACTTCCACCGGAATATGCAGCGGGGTGTGGGTGTAGAGTTTGGCTACCGGAACTTCCACAGTCACACGGGTACCCGGCTTTACCTGTACTCCGGCAATCTCGAACGGTGCTCTTGCCATGCGCGCTTATCCTCTGCCCCGGGTCTTGGTTTTCCAGGGTTTGTAGTTCTTTTCAGTCCAGTTGATGATCATGCCTGCCACGTTCTTGCCGGTAGCATTCTCGATGCCTTCCAGGCCCGGCGAGGAGTTTACTTCCATCACCAGCGGGCCACGGCTGGAACGCAGCAAATCCACACCGGCCACGTTCAGGCCCATGGCCTTGGCAGCGGTAATGGCGGTGCGGCGCTCTTCCGGAGTAATCCGCACCAGCGAGGCCGTGCCACCCCGGTGCAGGTTGGAGCGGAACTCACCCTCGGCGCCCTGGCGCTTCATGGCGGCGATAACCTTGTCGCCGATGACAAAGCAGCGGATGTCGGCACCGCCGGCTTCCTTGATGAATTCCTGCACCAGGATGTCGGCTTTCAGGCCCATAAAGGCTTCAATCACAGACTCGGCGGCTTTGCGGGTTTCCGCAAGCACCACACCAATGCCCTGGGTACCCTGCAGCAGTTTGATGACCACCGGCGCGCCACCCACCATCTTCAGCAGCTCCGGCACGTTGTCCGGTTTGTTGGCGAAACCGGTGACCGGCATGCCCACGCCCTTTCGGGCCAGCAGTTGCAGGGAACGCAATTTATCCCGGGAACGGGTAATGGCCACCGATTCGTTCAGCGGAAACACCCCCATCATCTCGAACTGGCGCAGCACGGCTGTGCCGTAGAAGGTGACCGAGGCACCAATCCGGGGAATCACCACGTCGAAGTCTTCCAGCACTTCTTCGTGGTAATGGATCAGCGGGTTGGCAGACGTGATGTTCATGGAGCAATGCAGCGCGTCAATCACCTTCACTTCATGGCCACGATTGATGCCTTCCTCCACCAGGCGACGAGTGGAATAGAGGTGACGGTTTCGTGACAGTACCGCAATTTTCATAATCAGTTCCTTGGTGCCGGCTTGCCGGCAAGGTAAGAAGCTTCGGGATAAATGGTGGTTCGCCCCGCCATGGCAGTACGCCCCAGCAACATCCGGAACCGCATGGAGTCCCGGTTGGTTAAGGTCATTTCAATGGGCCAGCTCTGGTCACCCAGTACCAGGGTGGTTGCGATCACCAGCCGTTGTTCTTTGTGGCCACCGGAATCCGACACGGTGCGTTCATCCAGCACCCGGGCGTCGCACTCCACCACGTGGTGCAGGTCGTTCTGTATCGGATGCACCCAGAACTTCACCCGGCGCTCGCCGTTTTCAGTGTAGGGTTCCGTCCGGAAAGTATGCAGGCACGAGGTGCGCGCGCCGGTATCTACCTTGGCCTTGATCCGGCCAATGCCGAGGTCCGGCAGGCCCACCCATTCGCGCCAGCCAAGAGACACCTTGTTTTCAGCTTCGGTGGGCGGAGTGGTTTTGATCACTTCAGTCGTTTCTGTCGACATCCGGGGAATCCTTATCTTTTTGTTGTTCCGGGGCCATCAATTGCACCCGGAAGGGCTCGGAATGACTACCGGCATACACGCTGGTATGGGGGAAAGGTATTTCGATGCCGTGCTCGTCCAGGGCTTTTTTGACGGCAATCATCATGCTGCCCCGGCCATCAAGGAATTCTCCTCTGGGCACCCAGAAGGAGAACTGTAAATCGACGGAAGACGCTCCAAACCCGGTAACCAGAACAAAAGGTTTCGGCTCTTCCAGGCACACAGTGTTCTGCTGCGCCAGTTCCAGCAGCAAATCCCGCACTTTTTCCACGTCCTCCGCGTAGGCGATGCCCAGAACCAGGTCGATCCGGCGGATTGGAAAGCGGGAGCGGTTGATCACCCGGGTTTTGATGAGGGTTTCGTTGGGTATGCGCACGTACAGGTTGTCGGCCGTCCTGAGCTTTACGCTGAGCAGGTCGATTGCTACCACTTCCCCGATGGTGGCATCCACCTCGATGGTGTCACCAATCTCGAACGGCTTTTCCATCACCAGGAACAGGCCACTGATGATGTTGGAGGCGGAGGTCTGGGAGGCAAAGCCGATAGCGACCGTGAGAATACCTGCGGCGCCCAGTACCACTTCCAGAGAGAAGCCAGCTTCCCTGAGCGCGACAACGGCAAACAGCAGGAACACCAGGTAAAAGAACACCCGCCGGATCATCACCTGGTGATGGCGGGTTGTCCTGGTTTCTACCAGGCGGCCGACACTGCGGGCAACAAAGGTGGCCAGCACAATACCCAGCACCAGCAAAAAGCCCGCCGAAAGCCACTTGCCCCAGGCAATACTTCCGATCACCTGTGCGATGGTTGTCTGTAACGTTTCAAGCACCTTCTCGGCTCCCTGTGCCGTGATTAACCGAATATATGATCAAACGCACGCACCAGTCTCCGGCCCTTGGCGAGTTTTTCCCTGGCCTGTGCCAGCAACTCGCATTCACCGGCAGCCTGCGGTGCCGATTGATCAATTCGCAGGCTGGCGGAGTTCATATCCGTTTCGCATTCGACGGTTATCCCCGGCGTCCAGAGCAGTCCCTGGCCGTTACGGTACACCGACAGCAGCGGTGTGGGCAGGCTGAACCGCTCAAGCAACAAAGGCCTTTCCCGGCGGTTGATGATAGTAACTGGCGTAACCGCCCGCCACGGCCGCTTGGGTACTGCCTCCAGGGCCAGCCGGCCATAGGTGGAAGATGCGTAACAGATTTCCCCTTCCATCGAGTTCCGGCCAAGCCAGGTACGTGAAGGCACCGCCAGCGGCACTTCTGTGAGCTCACTACGGCCTTCGCCCACGCATACCTTCATCCAGAGATTGGTCCCCACATAGAGCACGCAGCGGCCACCGGCCGGCACCGTTAAAGGCTGGGACGGGCGGATGACTGTGGGCAAGCTGGCCATTGCCGGAATAAAACACACCTCGCCGTTATCACCGGAACGCACGAAGCGCTGAACAGGGATTTCCGACGACGGCAGGCTGTGGCCGATGGTCTCGAACCAGGTAAGCGGGTCTGCCGAATCTTCCGGCTGCTGCACCACAAAACGCACCTGCCACTCCTGGTCCAGCAGGGTGACCCACAAATGCGTATGCCCCAACCGGTGTTGCTGGGTCTGGCCGGAAGCCAGTTGATACGGGTGTGCCCAGACACCATCGCGCTGGCCTTCGGGGTAAACAGTCATGCTGCGGAAAATGCTCCTTTTCATTGCAGGCCGTGATGTTTAACTATAATCCAGTATCGCCCCGGCAGCGAATATACAAGCCAATGATTTAAGAGTGTAATTACCCTTATTCACCCTCTGGCCAAAATGGATGTTCCAATGACACAGCTGGTCTGGTTCCGCAACGATCTGCGCCTTGCCGACAACCCCGCCCTGACCGCGGCCTGCCGCAGCGGCAACCCCGTTCGGGCCTGCTTTATTGTTACCCCGACACAGTGGCAGGAACACGACTGGTCTGCGGCCCGGGTACAGTTTGTGCTGGAACACGCCAACAGCCTGGCCCGGCAGCTCGCCAGGCTGGGCATAGGCTTGTCATTCCTGAACGCCGACACCTTTGCCGACAGCCTCGGCACGCTTGAATCTTTCTGCAAAGAGCATGGCATTACCGCCCTGCACTTCAACGAAGAATACGGCATCAACGAACGCCGCCGCGACAAGCAGGTCCACGACCGCCTGGACGAACTGTCTATAAAGGTAAACAAATACCGTGACCAGACCGTGGCACCGGTGGGCCAGATCCTTACCCAGCAGAACGAACCCTATTCGGTGTTTACCCCGTTTTCACGGCGCTGGCGCACCTGGATAGAAGAAACCCAGCCCACGCTGTACCCGGCGCCCTCAGCCCAGGGCCCTGAAGTACATCCTGAGCAGACCGACACCCTACCCGCACCGTTCAGCGATGCACCGGAACCCCTGGTTCCCACCGGAGAAGGCGCCGCCCACGACCAGCTGGAAGAATTCCTGGCCGAGCGAGCAAAAGACTACAAAGACAACCGCGACTTCCCGGCCCTGGACGGCACCAGCCAGCTATCGCCATACCTGGCCAACTGCGTGCTTTCCGGCCGCCAATGCCTGATTGCCGCCCGGCAGGCCGGTGTTTCTGGTGATGGCATCGAAACCTGGATAAACGAAATCGCCTGGCGGGATTTTTACATCAATATCCTTTACCACTACCCGAGAGTGAGCATGGGGCGGGCGTTCAAAGAGGAAACCGAGGCTCTGGTGTGGAATAAACCCGGTGAGAATTTTGAAGCCTGGAAAGAAGGCCGGACGGGCATCCCGATTGTGGATGCCGCTATGCGCCAGCTAAAAGCCACCGGCTGGATGCATAACCGTTTACGGATGATCACCGCCATGTTCCTGACCAAGAACCTGTTTATCGACTGGCGGTTGGGTGAGGCCTGGTTCATGCAGAATCTGGTGGATGGTTTTCTGGCATCCAACAATGGCGGCTGGCAGTGGAGCGCCTCAACCGGTACCGATGCAGCGCCTTATTTTCGCGTGTTCAATCCGGTCACCCAGAGTGAGCGGTTTGACCCGAAAGGGGAATTTATCCGGCAGTGGGTGCCGGAGTTGGCCAAACTGGATAACAAGCGGATTCATGATCCATCCAAGGGCGGCGTCATTCCGAAAGGCTACCCCCGTCCCATAGTGGACCTGAAAGAATCCCGAAAGGAAGCCATAGCAAGGTTTCAGGCGCTAAAGGACTAACTCAGAAGCTTGTGGGCGGGGTTGGGTTCGCCTTTCCAAAAATTTGCGGAGCCATGGATGGCGGAGCAGAAGCGCCACAGGGATGTGCCGTAAGGAGCGGTTTTTGGAAAGGCGAACCCAACCCTGCCCCACTCCGGAGTCAGCCCAAGTCAGCGGCACACCGGGCAGTCGGGGTCTTTTGCGAGTTTCATTTCTCGCCATTCCATTTGCCAGGCATCGAGGATCAACAGGCGGCCAACCAGTGGGTTACCCACTTCTGAGATAACCTTTATGGCTTCCATGGCCTGGGCTGAGCCGATCATGCCTACCAGTGGCGCTATAACACCCGCTTCCGAGCAAGTCAGATCTTCATTGCCTTGTTCGGGATACAAACAGTGATAACAGGGGCTCTCAAGCTGGCGGGGATCGTAAACGGAGAGTTGGCCTTCGCCACGAATGGCAGCACCGGAAACCAACGGAACCTTGGATAAAACAGAGGCCCGGTTCAGGGCAAAGCGGGTGTTGAAGTTGTCGGTGCAGTCAAGCACCAGGGTGGATTCGCCAACCAGTTGTTTGAGGTCATCACTATCCACCCGGCGATTCACCGCATTAACGGTAATCTCCGGGTTGATCGCCCTTACCCGCTCTGCCAACCGCTCGGCCTTGGAGTCACCTAGCCAGCTTTGTTGAAACGCAATTTGCCGCTGCAGGTTGGCCAGTTCGATCTGGTCATCGTCTACCAGGGTCAGGTGACCGACGCCTGCCGCGCCCAGATACAGTGCCACGGGGCAACCCAGGCCGCCGGCGCCGATGACCAGTACATGGGCGGCTTTGAGTTTTTCCTGGCCGGCGATGTCGAACCGGGGCATCAGGATTTGTCGGCTGTAGCGGAGCAGTTCTTCGTCGCTAAGCATGGTTGTTCTCGCTATTGGTCGCGGGCGGGCTTGCGGGCCAGGGTCATGCGATCGTTGCCGCCGTAGTCTTTACGGGTTTCTATGTTGCGCCATCCGGCTTTGGCAAACAAATCCCGCACGGCTTCGCCCTGGTCGTAGCCGTGTTCCAGCAGCATCCAGCCATTCAGGTTGAGCCAGTCCAGGCCTTCGGTGACCAGCAGGCGGATGTCGTCCAGGCCATCTTCTCCGGCCACCAGGGCAGACTCGGGTTCGAAGCGCACATCGCCTTCCTTTAGATGGCGGTCGCTGGCCGGGATGTAGGGCGGGTTGGAGATAAGAAGGTCGAAGGTTCCAGCCGGTATCTGGTCGAACCAGTGGCTCTGTACCACGGTGATGGGCAAGCCCAGTTGCTGGCTGTTGTCCCGGGCCAGGGCTACCGCCTCTTCAACCCGGTCGCTGGCCAGGATTTGCCAGCCTGGCTGTTCGCTGGCCAGGGCCAGGGCTATGGCACCGGTGCCGGTGCCAAGGTCGAGTACCCGGGCGTTAGCGGGTAGTTCCAGTGATAACGCGGCCTCTACCACACACTCGGTATCGGGCCGGGGAATCAGTGTTGAGGAACTGACTTTCAGGGGTAAGGACCAGAATTCCTGCTCGCCCAGCAGGTAGGCAATCGGTTGGCCGCTGGCGCGCTGTGCCACCAGGTTCATAAACGGCTCAGCCTGTTCCGCCGGCACTTCCCGTTCGGGCCAGGCCCGGAAGCTGGTTCGGCCCAGGCCGGTCACGTAACTCAGCAGTAGTTCGGCATCCAGCCGGGGCGAGTCGCCGCCAATCTGGTCGGCGGCGCTCTTCAGGAGGGCTTCGCAGGTCAGCGGGGGCTCACTGCTCATTGGCCAGTTCAGCCAGCAGTTCGGCCTGGTGTTCCTGCTGCAGCGGCAGCACCACCGCATCCAGGTCGCCGGCAATCACTTCGTCGAGCTTGTACAGCGTCAGGTTGATGCGATGGTCGGTTACCCGGCCCTGGGGGAAGTTGTAGGTGCGGATGCGCTCGGAGCGGTCGCCGCTGCCCACCAGGCTTTTACGGGTTTCCGCCATGCTTTTCTGCTGTTTTTCCAGCTCGGCATTCTGCAGGCGTGACGCCAGCAGGCTCAGGGCCTTGGCCCGGTTCTTGTGCTGGGAGCGCTCTTCCTGGCATTCCACCACGATGCCGGTCGGCAGGTGGGTAATGCGAATGGCGGAGTCGGTCTTGTTAACGTGCTGGCCACCGGCGCCGGAGGAACGGAAGGTGTCCACACGCAGGTCGGCCTTGTTGATTTCGATGGCTTCGGCTTCATCCGCCTCGGGGATCACCGCCACGGTGCAGGCGGAGGTGTGAATACGGCCCTGGGATTCGGTTTCCGGTACCCGCTGTACCCGGTGCGCGCCAGACTCGAATTTCAGGGCACCGTATACGCCGTCGCCGGACAACCGGGCAATCACTTCTTTATAGCCGCCGTGTTCGCCTTCGTTTTCGCTCAGCACTTCTACCTGCCAGCGGCGTTTCTCGGCGTAGCGGGAATACATGCGGAACAGGTCGCCAGCAAAGATGGCGGCTTCATCACCACCGGTACCGGCCCGCACTTCCAGGAACACGTTCTTGGTGTCGTTGGGGTCTTTCGGCAGCATCAGGCGCTGCAGTTCTTCATCCAGCTCTTCACTGCGGGCTTCGGCGCCGTCCAGCTCTTCTTCAGCCATGGCGCGCATGTCGGCATCGCCGTCTTTCAGCAGTTCTTTCGCTTCACTGATGTCGTCGAGCGACTGCTGCCAGGACTGGAAGCACTTTACCACCGGCTCGATTTCGGCAAACTCCCGGGATAACTCACGGAACTTGTCCTGGTTGGAGATAACGGAGGCATCGCTCAGCAGTGCGCTCACCTCCTCGAACCGCTCTACCAACCGTTCGAGGCGGGACTGGATGGATGGCTTCATAGTTTTTCCGTGGTGATGGGCTCGTCCGCATCCAGCGTATCCAGCTGGTAGAGCTCCCTCAGACATTCCGTGACTTCCGTCCGGCCCTCGGCCATGGCCTTGCGAACCTGGATGGAAGGTTGGTGCAGCAGTTTGTTGGTCAGGCCCCGGGCCATGCTTCGCAGCACTGTCTCGGGGTCTGCGCCATTGCGCAGGGCGCGCAGGGCTTTCTCGGTTTCCGCATCGCGCATCACTTCTGCCCGCTGACGGAAGACTTTCAGGGTAGAAACCGCATCCAGGGCCCGCAGCTGCTCCAGGAAATCCTGGACGCCACTGCTGATCAGGTTTTCGGCCTCACGGGCTGCGCCTTCCCGGGAGCGGATGTTTTCTTCGATTACCTGCTTTAGGTCATCAACGGTATACAGGTAAACGTCTGCCAGCGAGGCAACTTCCGGTTCGATATCCCTCGGTACAGCGATATCCACCATGAAATACGGGCGGTGTTTGCGCTTTTTCAGGGCCCGCTCAACGGCACCCTTGCCCAGAATGGGCAGCGGGCTGGCGGTGGAGGAAATGACAATGTCGACATCCGCCAGGTGGTCCGGAATCTCGGACAGCAGAATGCCCTTTCCGCCGTGGGCCTCGGCCAGGGACTGGGCCCGCTCGAGGGTACGGTTGGCAATCAGGAACTGGCGCACACCGGCTTCTGCAAGGTGTTGCGCAACCAGCTCGATGGTTTTACCGGCACCAATCAGCAAGGCCTTGTTGCGGGACATATCCGCAAAGATATGGTGCGCCATGCTGACCGAAGCATAGGCCACAGATACCGGGTTTTCGCCGATAGCAGTCTGGGTTCGCACCCGCTTGGCAACCGAGAAAGTGTGTTCGAACAACCGGGTCAGGAAGGAACCGGTGGCACCGTGTTCCCGGGCCAGGGAATAGGCATCTTTCAGCTGGCCGAATATCTGCGGCTCGCCCAGCACCATGGAGTCCAGGCCGGAGGCAACGCGCATCATGTGGCGAACGGCATCGGAATCCCGGTGCAGGTATAGCACGTTCTCCAGGTCTGCTACGTCCAGGTCGTGGAAGCCCGCCAGCCAGCGCAGCACGGTAGGCGCGCAGTCGTCGTCACCGGCCAGGTACAGCTCGGTACGGTTACAGGTAGACAGAATGGCAGCCTCACCGGCACCGGAGGCAGCACGCAGTTCGGAAAAGGCTTCCGCCATCCGCTCCGGAGTGAACGCTACACGCTCGCGAATTTCTACGGGTGCGGTTCGGTGATTGATTCCCAGTGTCAGCAACGCCATTTTATGGTCAGATAACCCTGTTCCAGTCGTGGATATTCAAACAGCATTCTACCGGCGCAAGGCCCCGCCTGCCACCCGAAAACACCGGTGCTTCGGGAACTGCGGACAGGTTGGGCAAGATAAGACGCTTATGCCATTATAGGGTTTCGGCCACGACCGCAATCCGATTTGCCTCAATTAACGGGGCGAAAAGATGGTCTTTCCTGAAAAATCGCCTGAAACACACAGGAAATTGCATGCACAAATCCGCACCGTACCTGGTTACCTGCCTGCTGGGTTTTACCGTAGCTGTCCTGCCGGGCTGCGCCAGTTTTTCCGGAACCGCCGAAGAACCGGCACCTCCGGTTCAGGCCGAGCAGGCTGAAACGGAAGAAATCCGGTACGCCGACTTTGAACCGGAAGTGCTGTACCAGCTGCTTACCGCAGAAATAGCCGCACAGCGTGGCCGCTATGACGTAACCCTGGTGAATTACCTGCAAGCGGCCAAGACCTCGGAAGACCCCGGAGTGATCGACCGGGCCATGCGGATTGCCCAGACCCTCAACGCCGACAACGCCCAGCAGCAGCTGGCCACGCTCTGGCTGGATATTGATCCGGACAACCTGCAGGCACACCGGGTAGCGGCCATTCAGGCAGTAAAGCGCCAGAACCTGGAAACCGCCCTGTTCCATATGGAGCAGATTATGGATCAGGGTGAAGATGCCGACTTCGACAGCCTGGCCGCCATGGCCGCCCGACTGCCACCGGCCCAGCAACAGGAACTGCTGGAGCTGTACCAGAACCTGGCCGAACGGCACCCGGAAACCCCCGAACTGGAATACAGTATTGCCCTGCTCCAGAAAATCACCGGCGAGCCGGAGACCGCACTGGAACAGTTGAACACCCTGCTCAATCGAGAACCGGAGTTCCAGCCGGCCATCATTTTGAAAGGTGACTTGCTGTATCAGACCGGGCAGAACCGCGACGCCCTGAATCACATGACCGCCGCCACCCGGCGCTTCCCTGCCAACAGGCAGATGGGCACCCTGTACGGCCGCATGCTGATCAACGAAGGCGAGCTGCAGGCCGCCCAGGACGAATTCGCCCGCCTGGTAAAACGCTATCCGGACACCCCGGGGCTGCGTCTGTCCCACGCCCTGGTAGCCCTTGAAAACCAGCAACCGGACCTGGCCAGGGAGGAGCTCACCCGCCTGACCGAACAAGGCCACCACACTGACGAAGCCAATTACTACCTGGGCCAGCTAGAAGAGCAGGCCGAAAACACCATTCAGGCCATCGGCTATTACCAGAGCGTGGAGCAGGGCAATTATTTCTTCCCGGCCCTGGCCCGCGCCAGCCAGTTGCAGGCCGAACTGGGCGAGCTGGACAACGCCCTGGCGAACATCCGGCAACTCCGGGACACCAACCCGGACCAGGCCGAGCGCTTCTGGTTGCTGGAAGTCAATCTCCTGCTGGACCAGGAACGGGAACAGCAGGCCCTGGAGGCCGCCAACCTGGCGCTGGAGAGCTATCCGGAAAACATCGAAATCCGCTATGCCCGCGCCATGCTGCAGGACGCCATGGGCAATACAGACCCGGCCATCACAGACCTGCGCGCCATCATTGAAGCCCAGCCGGAGAACGCCGTCGCCCTGAATGCCCTGGGCTATATCCTGACCGTGCGTACCGATCAGCTGGACGAAGCGCGCGCGCACATCGAGAAAGCCCTGAGCCTGGACCCTGAAAACCCGGCCATTCTCGACAGCATGGGCTGGATCCTGTTCCGCCAGGGAGACAACCAAGGCGCACTGGAATACCTGTCCCGGGCCTGGGCCACCTACCCGGACCCTGAAGTAGCCGCTCACTATGGCGAAGTGCTTTGGGTAACCGGTAACGAAGAGCAGGCCCGCGTGGTTTGGGACGAAGCCCTGGACGAAGACCCGAACCATGACATCCTGAACGAAACCATTGAGCGCCTGACCCGGAACGGGGGCAACCAATGACGGCCAGGCTACCCCTGATACTGCTTGCCGCACTGGCCTTCAGCGGCTGTACCACCATTGCGCTGGAGCCGCTGCCAGAAGGCATGACAGACCAGCCACCGGCAGACTGGACAGAACGCAGCCGGAACCTGGGCCGCTTTGACCACTGGCACCTGTCCGGCAAGCTTGCCGTCAAGCAGCCCTCCGACAGCGGCACCGCCGTGATCAATCGCTGGCTCCAGAATGGCGAGCAATACGATCTGTCCCTGTCGTCATCATTTCTGGGCATGGGCACGACCCGGCTCCAAGGCGTTCCGGGCTTTATCGAGCTCACCCTGGCCAACGGCGACGTTTACCAGTCTTCCGACCCGGAAACCCTGGTGAATGCCGCGACCGGCTGGCAGCTGCCCATCGACAGCCTGAGCTGGTGGATTCGCGGGCTGCCGTCACCGGATGGCGACTTCCGCCTGCTGTTCGACGAACACAGCCAGCTGGCCATCATCAGGCAGGACGGCTGGGAAATACGCTACGACCGCTGGCACGGCTTTATCGAAGACCTGCCTTCGCTGCCGGCCCGTATCACCGCCCTGAAAGAAGACAAGCGGGTTCGTGTGGTGATTGCCGACTGGCGCCGGGAGGACTAAACCTGTGGCCGATCTGACCCTGCCCTCGCCCGCCAAGCTCAACCTGTTCCTGCACATTGTCGGCCGCCGGCCTGACGGCTATCACGAGCTGCAGACCCTGTTCCAGTTTCTCGACTACGGGGACGAGCTCAGCTTTACCCTGACCCCGGATGAACCCGGTGTACGCCTGGCTGACCCGATTCCCGGCGTGCCCGACAGCGACAACCTGGTGGTGCGGGCCGCTCTGGCACTGGCAGAACTCAGCAAAGCCCCCCTGCCCGGCGTAACCATTCACCTGCACAAACGCCTGCCCATGGGCGGCGGCCTGGGTGGCGGCAGCTCCAATGCCGCAACCACCCTGCTGGCCATGAACCATCTGTGGCAGCTGCACCTGAATGAAGACCAGCTGGCAGAAATCGGCCTTGGCCTGGGCGCCGACGTACCGGTATTTGTGCGCGGCCACGCCGCCTTTGGCGAGGGTGTCGGCGAAAAACTGACCCCCGTAAACCCGCCGGAAGACTGGTTTGTTGTCCTGAAACCTGAGTGCGAAATAAACACCGGAAAGATTTTTTCAGAACAAGGGTTGACAAGGGGCACACCAAAAATCAAAATACGCCCCGCTTTTGAGGGAGACGCCTCGAGGTACCGAAACGACTGTGAGGATGTAGTTCGCAAACTGTATCCGGAGGTTAACCAGAGCCTGGAATGGCTTTCACAATTCGGACCTGCAAGATTAACCGGAACCGGGGCTTGCATTTTTGGACGTTTCCCTACAGAATCCGCAGCCCGGATTATCTGGGAAAGCAAACCCTCCGGCATCACGGGGTTCGTAGCTAAAGGGGTGAACATTTCGCCTCTACACCAAAAGCTAACAGAGCTGAAATGATGCCAAGAAAGCACGATGATATTGGGGTGTCGCCAAGTGGTAAGGCAACGGGTTTTGATCCCGTCATGCGCAGGTTCGAATCCTGCCACCCCAGCCACCTTTCTCCCGCTTCTTCTGAATCAAACGCCGATACTGAGAAGGATACTGTCGTGTCCAAATTGATGATCTTCGCCGGCAACGCCAATCCTGAACTCGCTCAGGATATTGCCAAGAAACTTCATATTCCCATGGGTCAGGCCACTGTTGGTCGTTTCAGCGATGGTGAAACCACCGTTGAGATCAACGAAAATGTGCGCGGCCACGATGTCTTTATCATCCAGCCCACCTGCTACCCGACCAACGACAACCTGATGGAACTGATCGTGATGGCCGACGCCCTGCGCCGCGCTTCTGCCACACGGATCACCGCCGTTATCCCCTATTACGGATACGCCCGTCAGGACCGTCGCGTTCGCTCTACCCGGGTTGCCATCAGCGCCAAGGTAGTAGCCGACATGATCTCCAGCATCGGCGTGGATCGTGTACTGACTGTAGACCTGCACGCAGACCAGATTCAGGGCTTCTTCGACATCCCGGTAGACAACATCTATGCCACGCCGGTTCTGCTCGAAGACATCGAGAAGCAGCGTTTCGAAAACTTTGTGGTTGTCTCTCCGGACGTCGGCGGCGTTGTCCGCGCCCGCGCCGTAGCCAAGCGTCTGGATGATGCCGACCTGGCCATCATCGACAAGCGTCGCCCCAAGGCCAACGTGTCCCAGGTGATGCACATCATCGGTGATGTACGAGACAAGACCTGCATCCTGGTAGACGACATTGTCGATACTGCCGGCACCCTGTGCAAAGCCGCCAATGCCCTGAAAGAGCACGGCGCTTCCCGCGTGGTTGCCTACATTACCCACCCGGTACTTTCCGGCCCGGCTATCGAGAACATCAGCAACTCGGAGCTGGACGAACTGGTGGTATGTGACACCATCCCGCTGGGTGACAAAGCAAAAAATTGTGATAGAATCCGCCCCCTCAGCATGGCTGGGCTGCTCGCCGAATCCATTCGTCGTGTGAGCAACGAAGAGTCCATCAGTGCCATGTTTGAGAACGTCTGAGCCGGCAAAGCTCCGTAACACTCAGACTTAAAGGCAGTTTTCGGGTCGGGAGTCCAGCTGGGCTCCCGACTCTTTTAGTAGGCCAGATAACTGGCCTTTCAGAGAACTCATCTGTTCCAAGCCTGGTCGCGGGCCGTTCAGATGAATAACGAGGTACATACCATGTCCCAGGAATTCGTAATTGAAGCATTTCCTCGTGACGATCAGGGGAGAGGTGCGAGCCGCCGCCTGCGTCGCGAAGAGCGTAAAATCCCGGCCATCATCTACGGTGGCGGCAAAGACGCAACTCCGGTATCCATCTGGCACAACGAGCTGAAAAAGGCCCTCGAAAACGAAGCCTTCTTCTCTCACATCCTGACTATCGACATTCAGGGCAAGAAAGAAAGCGTGATCCTGAAGGATCTGCAGCGTCACCCGTACAAGCTGCTGCTGACCCACGCCGACTTCCTGCGCGTTGACAAGGATCACGAGATCCACGTTAACGTACCGCTGCACTTCATCAACGAAGATGTTGCTCCGGCCGTGAAACTGCAGGGTGGTGTTGTTTCCCACACCATGACTGAAGTTGAAGTTATCTGTCTGCCGCAGAACCTGCCCGAGTTCATCGAAGTAGACCTGAACGAAGTAGAGATGGACCAGGTTGTTCACCTGAGCGATCTGAAACTGCCGAAGGGCGTTCAGGTTGCTGCCCTGCTGCAGGGCGAAGACCACGACCAGCCGGTTGCCTCTATCCACAAGCCGAAGGGTGCCAAGGCGGACGACGCCGAGGAAGCCGAAGGCGAGGAAGGCGGCGAGGAGTAATCACTCCGGGGGCAAAGGCGAATGGCACAGGATATTGTCATGGTGGTTGGACTGGGGAACCCCGGTGCCGACTACGAGAATACCCGCCACAACGCCGGCGCCCTGTTCGTCGAAGCGCTGGCCCGCGATGCGGGCCAGACGCTGCGCCCCGAAAAGAAGTACCACGGGCTGTATGCCCGCATTCAGTGGCAGGGCCTCGACCTGCACTTGCTGAACCCCAGCACCTTTATGAACCGCAGCGGCACCGCAATCAAAGCCCTGGCGGACTTTTTCAAGATTCCCCCCGAACAGATTCTTGTCGCCCACGATGAACTCGACCTGCCTCCCGGCACGGCCAAGCTCAAGAAAGGCGGCGGTCACGGCGGCCACAACGGTCTTCGGGACACCATTGCCCACCTGAGCACCAACGACTTCCAGCGTTTACGCCTTGGCATCGGCCACCCCGGCGACAGCCGCAAGGTAACCGGTTACGTACTGGGCCGCCTGGGCAAGCAAGAAACCGAGCAGCTCCATGCCGTCTTCGACGAAGTGATGCGGGTACTGCCCGATGCTGCCAGCGGAAAACTGGCCGCGGCCATGAACCGCCTGCACAGCTTCAAACCGACTCCCTGAGCAGGGGCACAACCCCTTACTCGCACCCTTACCGATACACCGGTATAATCCGCCCAAATTTTTCAGTTCCAGCAGAGGCATTCCATGGGATTTAACTGCGGCATCGTCGGCCTTCCCAACGTCGGCAAATCCACCCTGTTTAACGCACTGACCAAAGCCGGCATCGGCGCGGAAAACTTCCCGTTCTGCACCATTGAGCCGAACGCTGGCGTAGTGGCCATGCCCGACCCTCGCCTCACCAAACTGGCGGAGATCGTCAAGCCGGAGCGGGTGGTGCCCACCACCATGGAATTCGTTGACATCGCCGGCCTGGTTGCCGGTGCATCCAAGGGTGAAGGCCTGGGTAACCAGTTCCTGGCCAACATCCGCCAGACCGACGCCATCGCCCACGTGGTGCGCTGCTTTGAAGACGGCAACGTGATTCACGTAGCCAACAAGGTAGACCCGGCCTCGGACATCGAAGTGATCAACACCGAACTGGCACTGGCTGACCTGGACACCGTCGAGAAAGCGATCAAGCGAGTACAGCGCGTCGCCAAGAGCGGCGACAAGGAAGCCAAGGCCCAGCTGGAGATGTTTGAAAAGCTGTTGCCGGTGCTGAACGAAGGCAAACCCGTTCGCGGCATGGGCCTGGACAAAGACCAGATGGCACTGATCCGTGAACTGTGCCTGCTTACCGTCAAGCCCACCATGTACATCGCCAACGTGAACGAAGACGGCTTCGAGAACAACCCGCACCTGGACACTGTGCGCAAAATCGCCGAGTCCGAAAATGCCGTAGTCGTGCCTATCTGTAACAAGCTCGAAGCAGAAATCTCGGAACTGGAAGACGAAGAGAAATCCATGTTCCTGGATGAAATGGGCATGGAAGAGCCGGGTCTGGATCGCGTCATCCGCGCCGGCTACGGCTTGCTGGGCCTGCAGACCTACTTCACCGCCGGGGTTAAGGAAGTCCGCGCCTGGACCGTAAAAATCGGCGCCACCGCTCCCCAGGCCGCCGCAGTTATCCACACCGATTTCGAGCGGGGCTTCATCCGCGCCGAAGTTATCGGCTATGACGATTTCGTACAGTACAACGGCGAAGCCGGCGCCAAGGATGCCGGCAAGTGGCGCCTGGAAGGCAAGGAATACATCGTCAAAGACGGCGACGTTATCCACTTCCGCTTTAACGTGTAATTTTTCCGGAATTTTGGGCTCAAGGCCTTGACACCCCGAGCTCAAATACCGAAAATACGCGCCTCGTTTGGGGCATGCCCTGAAGCGAAATGGCAAGGTAGCTCAGTTGGTTAGAGCACAGCACTCATAATGCTGGGGTCGGCGGTTCGACTCCGCCCCTTGCTACCAGTATTCTGAAAGCCCGGTTCGAAAGAACCGGGCTTTTTCAGTTCTGGGGACGACCCCACCCTTCCCGGGAACAGAACGCGGGACGACCCGCCTACGCTACTCCCAACACCATGCGAACCACAAAAGACCGAATCCGCCAGGCCATTTCCTTTGAAGTGATCGGCCTGCTCATATCAATTCCCCTGGCCGCCTTTGTCTTTGGCCTGGATCTTGGGGAAACCGGTGTACTCGCCGCCATCGGCGCCACCATGGCCACCCTGTGGAACTATATCTTCAACCTGATGTTTGATCACGGCCTGAAGCGGTTCACCGGCACTACCCGGAAAACCCTCAAGCTGCGATTCCTGCATGCCATCAGTTTCGAGTTCGGGCTGATGCTGGCATTCCTGCCAGTGATCGCCTGGTGGCTCGATATCGGCCTGCTGGAGGCGCTGATCGTAGATATCGCCTTTGTGGTGTTTTACCTGGTTTACGCATTTGTGTTTACCTGGTGCTACGATACCGTGTTTCCCGATAACGATGCCGGCCCGGCATCTGCCAACCAGATCCGTTAAACCGAACAAAAGGCTGCCCGCTGCCATGCAGGAATCAATCACCTCCGGCGTTTCCCTGGATCGCCTGAAGCGTATTACCCGCCACTTTGACCATAACTACATTCAACCCGGCAAGATCCCGGGGGCGGTCACGCTGGTGGCCCGGCATGGCAAGGTTCTCTGGTGTGAAGCCCAGGGCCTGAGAGATGTCGAACGCAACCTGCCCATGGAACGGGATACCGTGTTCCGCATCTACTCCATGACCAAGCCCATCACCTCCATCGCCATGATGCAGCTGTATGAGCAAGGCAAATTTCTGCTGAACGACCCGGTACACAAGTACATTCCCTCCTGGCGAAACCTTCAGGTGTACAAGGGTGGCCGCTACCCGGATTTCGAAACCGAACCGGCAACCACCACCATGACCATCCGGGACCTGATGACTCACACCTCCGGGCTGACCTACGGTTTCACCGAGCGAACAGAAGTCGATGCCGCCTATCGCCAGCTGAAACTGGATGGCAGTTCGATCCTGACCCTGGACAAGCTGGTGGATCGCCTTGCAGAACTGCCACTGGAGTTCTCACCGGGCACCGCGTGGAACTATTCCGTATCCACCGATGTACTGGGTTACCTGGTTGAGCTGTTATCCGGCAAGCCACTGGATGCGTATTTCCGTGAGCACATTTTCGAGCCACTGGGCATGACCGACACCGGCTTTCAGGTGCGGCCGGACCAGCAGGAGCGTTTCGCCGCCTGCTACCTGTACCAACCCGGCGACACCATGAAGCTGCAGGACGATCCGGAGCGCTCCCGTTATCTGAAGCAGCCCAAGTTCCTGTCCGGCGGCGGTGGGCTGGTCTCCACCATTGATGACTATTTCCGCTTCGCCCAGGCCCTCTGCCAGGGCGGCGAGTATCAGGGCCAGCGCATCATCGGGCGTAAAACCCTGGAATTCATGCGCCTGAACCACCTGCCTGGCGGCAAGGACCTGCCGGGGCTTTCTATTGGCGGCTTCAGCGAAACACCCTATGCCGGCAGCGGGTTCGGGCTGGGCTTTTCGGTGAAAACCGATGTTGCCAGTTCTGCCACCATCGGCTCCGAAGGCGAATTCGGCTGGGGCGGGCTGGCCAGCACCAGCTTCTTTGTGGACCCGGTGGAAGACATGGTGGTGATCTTCATGACCCAGCTGATGCCATCTTCCTCCTACCCCATCCGCCAGGAACTCAGGGCGCTGGTATACGGTGTCCTGAACTGACCTTGCCGTTGTTGTACGGGCACCAAAGGGGGAACTGTGCCCAAGCACCAAAGCCTGTGGCATACTCGGTGCCTCAAACCAATAATGAACAATCCACCCGCAAGGAATGTTGTGATGAAACCAGCAACTCTCGCGCTGCACGCCGGCTT
Organism: Marinobacter sp. bablab_jr003; assembly: GCF_016464245.1. Taxonomy (NCBI): domain Bacteria; kingdom Pseudomonadati; phylum Pseudomonadota; class Gammaproteobacteria; order Pseudomonadales; family Marinobacteraceae; genus Marinobacter; species Marinobacter sp. bablab_jr003. The sequence continues at coordinate 44,761 of NZ_JADARC010000037.1, read as the reverse complement.
CAAGAGCGACCCGACCACCAAGGCCGCTACCACTCCTATTTACCAGACCACGTCCTACACCTTTGATGACACCCAGCACGGTGCCGATCTGTTTGATCTGAAAGTTCAGGGCAACATTTACACCCGCATCATGAACCCGACCAACAATGTACTGGAAGAGCGCATGACCGCGCTGGAAGGTGGCGTTGGCGCACTGGCAGTAGCATCCGGCATGGCCGCAATTACCTACGCTCTGCAGACCATCTGCAAGGTGGGCAATAACATCGTCAGCACCAGCCAGGTATACGGCGGCACTTACAACCTGTTTGCCCACTCACTGCCCAATCAGGGCATTGAGTGCAAGATGGTGCGCCACGATGATTTTGAGGCTGTCGAAAACGCCATTGATGACCAGACCCGCGCCCTGTTCTGCGAATCCATCGGCAACCCCGCCGGCAACGTGGTGGATATTCAGAAATGGGCCGAAATCGCCCACAGGCACGGCATTCCGCTGATTGTTGATAACACTGTAGCCACGCCCTTCCTGTGCCGTCCATTCGAGCATGGCGCAGATATCGTCATTCACTCGCTGACCAAGTACATCGGCGGTCACGGCACCACGGTGGCTGGTATCGTAGTGGATTCCGGCAAGTTCGACTGGAAAGCCAACGCCGATAAATTCCCGATGATGAACCAGCCGGACCCCTCCTACCACGGAGTGGTTTACACCGAAGCTCTGGGCGCAGCTGCCTTTATCGGCCGCTGCCGTGTCGTGCCTCTGCGCAACACCGGCTCCGCCCTGTCGCCATTCAACTCGTTCCTGATTATGCAGGGTCTGGAAACTCTGGCACTGCGCATGGAACGTCACTGCGAAAACACCGAAAAAGTTGCGCAATTCTTGCGGGATCACCCTGCCGTTGAATGGGTGAACTATGCAACTCTGGCCAACAGCCCTTTCAAGGCCACCTGCGACAAAATCTGTGGCGGCAAGGCTTCCGGCATTCTGAGTTTCGGCATCAAAGGCGGTCGTGAAGCCGGCGCCAAATTCATCGACGCCCTGGGCCTGATCCTGCGCCTGGTGAACATCGGCGATGCCAAGTCTCTGGCTTGCCACCCGGCTACCACCACTCACCGCCAGCTCAACGCTGACGAGCTCAAGAGTGCGGGTGTCAGTGAAGACCTGGTGCGCCTGTCTATCGGCATTGAAGACGTTGAAGACATCATTGCCGACATCACCCAGGCCCTGGACAAATCCCAGGCCTGACATTGATCAACCGGGTACGACCAATGTCGTGCCCGGTTACCCCGTGATTCCCCCTACCCGCCTTGTAACTGCCCTGCCGCAGGATTACTCTTTAAGGTTCTCCATACGTTGACCCGAGAGTTTCCGGCCCCATGAGCGACAGCGCAAAGTCCCGCATTACCAGTGGTTCCAAATTCCGTAACGAACACGGCTTTTCCGCCATCAAGGACGGCGTAAAACGTTCCTCTTCAAACACGGAAGACAAGCCCCTGGAGCGCAAGCCGAAATGGCTGCGGGCGCGTATGCCCGGTGGCGAGCGCTATGACGCGGTGCGCCGCAATGTCTCGGAACATCGCCTGAGCACCGTGTGCCAGGAATCCCATTGCCCCAACATCGGTGAATGCTGGACCAACGGCACTGCCACCATCATGGTGATGGGTTCTGTGTGCACCCGCGCCTGCAAATTCTGCGCAGTGGATACCGGCAACCCGAAAGGCTGGCTGGACCCGGAAGAGCCGGAGAACACCGCCAAGTCTGTCGAGCTGATGGGCCTGCGTTACATCGTACTGACCTCGGTCGACCGGGATGACCTGGACGACGGCGGCGCCGCTCACTACGCCGCCTGCGTATCTGCCATCAAACAGCGCACCCCGGAAGTGGCCGTTGAAGCCCTGACTCCGGATTTTGATGCGGTGATGAGCGATGTGGAAAAAGTCGTGGATTCTGGCCTGGATGTATTCGCCCAGAACGTGGAAACCGTCAAACGCCTGACCAGCCGTGTGCGCGACCCCCGCGCCGGTTACGAAAAAACCCTGAGCGTCCTGGCCCACGCCAAGAAACACCGGCCAGACGTGCTCACCAAGACCAGCCTGATGGTCGGTCTGGGTGAAACTGAAGAAGAAATCCTGGAAACCATGGATGACCTGCGCGCCATCGGCGTAGACATCCTCACCATCGGCCAGTACCTGCGCCCCACCCCGAACCACCTGCCGGTGGAACGCTATGTGACTCCGGAAGAGTTCAACCGCTACCGTGAAATCGGCCTGGAAAAGGGCTTTATGGAAGTGCCATCCGGCCCCATGGTGCGCTCCAGCTATCGCGCTGACCGGGTGTTCGACAAGAACAACCTGGGGCTGGCCGTGCCGGAAGTGCCCGCCTCCAACGCCATGCAGATCCCGGTGAAAGCCGTCGACTGATCCGTTCACAGATTCCCGGGCCGGAGGTCACAGCCGGCCCGGGTTTGTGGCACACTCTGCACTCGTTTTTTCAGCAGAGCAGTAAACCATGAATCGCCTCGGCGCCCTGTACGACCGTTTTATCCTCCCCCACCCCTGGATTGTACTGATCCTGTTCGGTGCCATCCTGGCCCTGGCAGCCTTGCGCTTTGATCAGTTCCGGCTGGATGCCTCCGCCGAATCCCTGGTCCTGGAAAACGACCGTTCCCTGGAAGAGTACCGGCAGGTAAACCGGATATTCACTACCTCTGACGACTTCCTGGTGGTGACCTATTCCCCCCGGGAAGACCTGTTCAGTGAAACCGGCCTGCAACGGCTGGCAGCCCTGAGAGACGAACTCCAGGCCCTGGAGGCGGTCGGCTCTACCAACAGCATTCTTAACGTACCCCTGCTGCACAGCCCGGACCTGACCCTCGATACCGTCGACAGTGAAATCAAAACCCTGGACGACCACGATGTGGCGCCCCAAACCGCCCGCCAGGCCCTGCTCGACAACCCCATGTACCCGAACCTGCTGCTCAGCGAAGACGCCGGTACCACCGCCATTCAGGTGAACCTGCCGACACCGGAGCGCTATTTTGAGCTGCTGAACCGCCGCAACGAACTGCGAGACAAGGCCAGCAGCGGCAATGCCAGTGCCGAAGACCAGCAGCAACTGGAACAGGTCAGCCGGCAGTTCATCGACTACACCGAACAGCTGGGTGCCGAGCGGGATGCCACCATTGGGCAGGTGCGCAGCATTCTGGACAACTACCGGGAGCACGCCAGCATCCACCTGGGTGGCGTACCGATGATTGTCGCCGACATGATCCGCTTTATCGAAAGCGACCTGTCCACCTTTGGCCTGGGCGTACTGGCCTTCCTGTTACTGACCCTCGCGATTATTTTCCGCCAGTGGCGATGGGTACTGGTGCCACTGTTGTGCTGCGGCTATACCGTGTGGCTGATGATCGGTTTTCTGGGTTGGGCCCAGTGGCCGGTCACCGTGATTTCCTCCAACTTTATTTCGCTGCTGCTGATCATGACCTTGTCGCTCACCATCCACCTGATTGTGCGCTACCGGGAATTCCAGCACGACGAGCCGGATGCCGCGCCCCGGGATGTCCTGCGCCGCACCATCATGGCCATGGTCAAACCCTGTTTTTACATGGCGGTGACCACCATCGTAGCCTTCGGCTCACTCACCTTCAGCGGCATCCGCCCGGTAATCGACTTCGGCTGGATGATGACCCTGGGCCTTACCGTGGCGTTCCTGATCACCTTCCTGGTCTTCCCCGCCCTGCTTAGCCTGCTGCCACCACCGCTGGATAACCGCGTAACGTCAAACAAGGTGCCCTTCACCGACGCCTTTGCCCGTTTTACCGAACATTTCGGCGGCACCGTCCTGGTCGGCTCGGCAATCATCGCTGCGCTGTGTGTGATCGGCCTGAACCGGCTGACGGTGGAAAACAGCTTTATCGATTACTTCAAATCCTCTACCGAGATTCACCAGGGCATGATCACCATCGACGACCGGCTGGGCGGCACGACCCCGCTGGATGTGGTGATTACCGATGAACCGGCACCCGAGAACCCGGGCGACGATCCCTTTGCCAGCGACTGCGATCCGTTCCTGGACGATTGCGGCGACGAGGAATACCGGGACACCTGGTACACCTACCAGAAAATGCGGGACCTGGGCGCCGTACACGACTACCTGCAAAGCCTGCCGGAAACCGGCAAGGTGCTGTCGATCAGCACAACCCTGGAGCTGCTGGCACAGGTAAACGGCGGTGAACCGCTGGACGCCCTGCAACTGGCGTTTGTACCGGCTGCCGTGCCAGAGGACTTACAGGACATCCTGCTCACCCCCTATATTTCCGAAGAGCACGACCAGGCCCGGTTCAGCATCCGCATACTGGAAACCTTACCGGAACTGCGCCGTCAGGAGCTGCTGGACAGAATCCGCAGCCACCTGAGCACCGAACTGGGTTACGACAAAGACCGTATCCTGCTTTCAGGCATGACGGTGATGTACAACAACATGCTGCAAAGCCTGTTCGATTCGCAGATCAAAACCATCGGTGTCGTGTTTGGCGCCATCCTGGCCATGTTCCTGCTGTTGTTCCGCTCGGTAAAGCTGGCCCTGATCGGCATGGCACCCAACCTGATTGCCGCCGGCTCGGTGCTGGGCCTGATGGGTTGGCTCGGCATTCCGCTGGATATGATGACCATTACCGTGGCCGCCATTACCGTTGGCATCGCCGTGGATGACACCATTCATTACATCCACCGGTTCAAAACCGAGTTCGCCAAAGACGGTGACTACCTGGCCACCATGCACCGCTGCCATCGCAGCATCGGCCAGGCCATGTTCTTTACCTCGCTGACCATCATCTCAGGGTTCTCGATCCTGGTGCTGTCGAACTTTATTCCCACGATCTACTTCGGCCTGTTCACCGGCTTCGCCATGTTCATGGCGCTGCTCGGCGCCCTGACCCTGCTGCCCCGGCTGATTGTCCTGCTCAAGCCTTTCCCTGCCCCATAATAAAAAACCCCGCCGGAGCATGGCTCGGGCGGGGTTTTTGCAGTTACCGGATCAGGCCTTGCCTGGCTCCGGGTCGTCGGTGTTGATCATGTCATCATGCTCATTCATATCCCATGGCAGCTTGCCCGGCGAGATATTGAGGAAGTGCAGGTAGTTCTCGAACTGGTCGAGAATGTCCTTGATGATGTCATGCTCATCGTAGCCGAACACGTCGTAGGAACGACCGCCCCGGCGCAGATAGACTTCTGCCCGAAAATAGGCTTCAGGCTCGTCCGGGTCACGCTTGAGCTCGCCGTAGACAAAGCCCGGCATCGGGTGCTCGGTCAGCCGCACATCGTAGATGAAGTCGACATGGTGCTCACGGTGCACCTGCAGGTGCGAACGCAGATTCTCGGCATCGAACTCGGCGGTTGCATCCCAGCCCTTGGCCTTCAATTCCTGCTCCACTTCCCGCATGGCATTCATGGCAGTGTTCTTGATGAACATTTCCACTTCGTGCTGGCCCGGGAATTCCACAATCGCCGCCAGGCGATGCTTCCATTGGGAGCCGGTCATGTGCCGGCTGCTCATCATGTGCGCCTGCAGGCTGGTTTCACGGTGCCCTTCAATCACAAGGGCCCGCCACATACCAACGGCGGCAATCAGCATGATGATGGCAAATGGCAAGGCGCTGGCAATGGTCATGGTCTGCAAGGCACTCAGCCCGCCTGCCAGCAGCAGCACCGCTGCAACCGCACCTTCCAGCACGGCCCAGAACACCCGCTGCCATGCCGGGGTATTGATCACGCCACCGGAAGCCAGGGAGTCAATCACCAGCGAGCCTGAGTCAGACGAGGTGACAAAGAAGGTGATGATCAGCAACACCGTCAGCAGGGAAATAAAGAACGACCAGGGCAGCACGTCGAACAGCTTGAACAGGGCAACCGCGTGGTCAGCCTGTACGTCAGCAATCAGCGTATCCAGGCCTTCGTTCATGATCAGGTTCAGGGCGGTGTCGCCAAATACCGAGAACCACAGGAAAGTGAACACCGATGGCACGAGCATGACGCCGAACACAAACTGGCGGATGGTGCGGCCGCGGCTGATCTTGGCGATAAACATGCCCACGAACGGCGCCCAGGCGATGGTCCAGCCGAAGATGAACAGCGTCCAGTTACCGATCCAGTCACTGCGGGTGTAGGCCTGCAGGTTGAAGGTACGCTCGACAATACCGCTCAGGTAGCTGCCGGTATTCTGCAGGAAAGTTTCCAGAATATGGATAGTCGGGCCGACCACAAACACGAACAACATCAACGAAATAGCCAGCACCATGTTCAGAATGGACAACCGTTTTACGCCCTTGTCCATGCCCGCGACGACAGACACTGTGGCCGCAGCAGTAATCACAGCTATGGCGATGATCTGCACCGTGGTACTGATGGGAACTTCCGGCCAGAGATAGTTGATGCCTGCGTTGATCTGGGTAACCGACAGCCCCAGCGTAGTGGCAATACCGAACATGGTGCCCAGGATGGCAAACACATCCACTGCATGGCCGATGGGGCCGTAGATCTTCTCGCCAATCAGCGGGTAGAGCGCGGAGCGGATAGACAGCGGCAGACCATGGCGGAAGGCAAAGTACGCCAGCACCAGGCCTACCAGGCCGTAGATGGCCCAGATATGAAAGCCCCAGTGGAAGAAAGCAATCTGCATGGCCTGCTTGGCCGCATCGACGGTTTCAGCAGCGCCGGCAGGCGGCGTGGCGTAATGCAGCACAGGCTCGGCCACGCCAAAGAACAGCAGCGCGATACCGTAGCCGGCCGAGAACAGCATGGCAAACCATTCCGGGAAGGAGTACTGGGCTTCCGCATGATCCGGCCCCAGTTTGATATTGCCCCACTTGGATGCCCCCACAGAGACAATAAAGACCAGGAAGATGGCAACCGACAGCATGTAGAACCAGCCGAAGGTATCGGTAATCCAGGCCAGGGTCGCGCTGAACGCTTCCCCTGCCAGCTCGGGATTGCTGATGGTTCCGATCACCAGCAACAGCGCAACAACAACGGCCGGAATAAAGACCGGTACGAGGATAGTGGAACGGATAGCTTTCGTATCTGAAGCCATAGAGTCCATCCATGTTATGAGTGAGTTTTACAGGGCTTCTTGCGAGCCCTTTCGAGCATTACGAAAAGTATAGGATCAAATGCATTATTTGGATTACACAGAATACTTCTAACCGTGAAATAAACTTATAGACCGGTCAAGGCTTTTGTACCGAAAGAATTGCGGGGAAAAGGCGGAGTGGCAAAGGGGGTAACCGAAGAGAAAACAACCCGCACCTGCAGCATCGGCAGGCGCGGGCAGTGTAACAACGGGCGAACTTACTGGCCCGGCTGCATCATCTGGCGCTGTTGCTGCATCTGACGCTGCATTTCCTGCATCTGGCGGTCCAGCTCTGCGCGCTGCTCCTCAGTGAAAACGGCATCCACTTTCGCTTGCATCAGTGCGGAAAGCGCTGCAATTTCACCGGTTACATCACCCAGCTCTTCAGCGTTGTCGCGGATGGCGGATTCGTTGTAGTCCGGCTTGATTTCACCCTGCAGCTTCTGTTGCAGGTTCTGGGCACTCTGGCGCAGCTCGCCGATCTCGCCCTGCATGTCATCAATAATGTCGCGGATTTCGCTCTGCTGGTCGTCAGACAGCCCCACCATTTCTGCAAGCTGGGCAACCTGGTCCGGCTGACCGGGCTGCTGGGCGAATGCGGTGGCCGACAGGCTTAGAGCAATCAGTGCGGAACCGATAAATTTCACAACTTGCTGCATAATTTTCTCCATCGCAGACGGCCACTGTCAAAGCCGCCGTTTATTGGCTTAACGTTTGAGACCCCACACCCTAAAACAATCACACACCGGATTTCATCCCGATATCCCGTCATTCTGTACACAGCACACAGAAAAACCGTTGCCAGCCCAGACATCACGGGGCTTCCGATAAATGTGAAAGTTTAGTCATTCCCCTGCATAATGGCGCCTTTCAGCAACAGGCGGAGCAACACCGATGGCGATTAACTGGTTTCCCGGGCATATGCATAAGGCTCGCAAGGAGATCAAACAGGTCATGCCCCAGATGGACCTGATCATCGAGGTGGTAGACGCCAGAATCCCGTTCAGCAGCGAGAACCCGCTGGTGCCGTCGCTGCGTGGCGACACGCCGCTGATCAAGGTGCTGAACAAGCGAGACCTGGCTGACCCGGCAATCACCGAACAATGGCTGGCCTGGATTGAAAAAGAACGCGGAGTGCGGGCCATCACCCTCACCCACAACCAGCGCCAGGAAGCCCTGGGCATCCTCAAGCTGGCCGAGGAAATGACCCCGAACCACAACCGGGAGAAAAGCGCCCTGCGGGTGATGATTCTGGGCATCCCCAACGTGGGCAAGTCCACGCTGATCAACACCCTGGCCGGTCGCCCCGCCGCCAAGACCGGCAACGAGCCGGCGGTTACCCGGGCCCAGCAAGCCATCAAGCTGCCGGATAACGTGCTGCTGTACGACACCCCGGGCTTTCTCTGGCCCAAGCTGTCACCGGAGCAGTGCGGCTACCGGCTGGCCGTCACCGGCGCCATCCGCAGCGCGGTACTGGATTTTGAAGATGTTGCAATGTTTGAAGCCGACTACCTGGTGCAGGCCTACCCGGAGCTGGTCATGGCCCGCTACGGCCTCGACCAGAAGCCACAGGACGGGCTGGCGTTGATGGACGCCATTGCGGAAAAGCGGCGCTTTCTGGGCCGCGGCGGCGTACCGGACCTGCACAAGGTTTCCGAGGTGTTGCTGAACGAATTCCGGGCCGGCACACTGGGGCAGATTTCCCTGGAAACACCTGACATGGTTGAACAGGAACTGGCAGCAGCGCGTATCAAGGAAGAGCAGGAAGCGAAGGAAAAAGCCCTCAAAGCCGAACAGCGGAAACGAAAGAAACGCTGAATCGATCGTTCGCTGTTCAACACTTACATATCAGGCTACCATTCTGCTATGCTTGATTTGGATCAACCCGGATGGTTTATCAACTATGGCCCAGGCAATTCATCTCCACCAAGTGTCTCCGCTCAAAGCCTCATGCCAGCAGTGTAGCCTGAGCAACCTCTGCCTTCCCCTTGCCGTTGAAGAGAACGATCTCGAGCGGCTCGAAGATATTGTCCAGCAGGGCAAAATCTACAACCGGGGCGAGCACATCTTTGACCAGAGCACCCCGATGCGGTCCTGCTTTGCGGTGAAGAGCGGGTCGGTGAAGACCTCTATCATTACCGAAGGCGGTGACGAGCAGGTGACCGGCTTCTTTATGCCTGGCGAGCTGGTCGGGCTCGACAGCATGAGCAGCGACACCTACGCCTGCACGGCCAAGGCCCTGGAACGCACCAGTGTGTGCGAGTTCCCGATCGAAAAGCTGGAAGAGCTCACCGGCAAACTGCCCGAGCTTCAGCATCATATGTACCACTTGCTGAGCCAGGAAATCCAGAACAGCCACCAGTTGGCCATGTTGCTGAGCAAGAACACCGCAGAAGAGCGCATTGCCGCCCTGCTGCTGTCACTGTCCAGCCGCTTCCGTCGCCGTCGCATGTCGCCGACCAACTTCAGCCTGCCCATGGCACGGAACGACATTGCCAACTTCCTGGGCCTGGCAGTAGAAACCGTTAGCCGGGTGTTCACCCGCTTCCAGAACCAGGGCATTATCCGTGCCCGTGGCCGTGAAGTAGAACTGCTGGATGTAGAAGCCCTGCAGCTGGTTACCCGTGACTTCGCCCGCCAGGGCTGTCAGTAACCACCCTGACTCCTTTCTGAATATCACTGGCCGGCGGATTACAGGTCCGTCGGCTCGGTCTTCTCTTCAGCTTTTTCGTCGATACTACCCGTACCCTTGATCATGGAAACCTCTTCATTTAGCCATGTGCGCCAGGGCAGCTGCTTGATACCGAACGTGTTCTTGATCTTGCTGCACACCATGGTGGTGTTTACAGGCTCCAGGTGTCCCCACTGTGGCAGTTCGTCCACCACGCGAATGTCTTCCGGAATACCGGGCATACCGGCGATCGCCAGCCCCAGCTCATACAGGTTGATCTCTTCGGAACCGGCATACTGATAGGTGCCCCAGACTTCGGCACCGCAATCCAGTTGCAGCACAATCGCACTTATCACCCGGGCAAGGTCCTGGACTGCCACCGGCTGGCCCTGGCAGCGGCCGGGCAGCGACAAGGTGTCTGCGCGCCCCGTGCTTTCGTACAGCTTGCGGATAAAGCGGCCCAGGCTCCAACCGGTACGCAGCAGGATGTGCCGGGGCAGCAGTGTACGCAGCGCCTGTTCACACTCCCACTGCCAGCGGCCCAGCTCGTTGATTGGCTGGCCCGGGTTAGACGCTATGTAAGCACCCTGTTTGCGGCCGTCAAACACGTAGCAGGAAGACAACTGCAGCAGCGCCATGCCTCGGTCCCGGGCGTGCTCAGCCAGGCACAGGGGCAGTGAAAGGGCCACCTCATGGGCTGCTTCCGGGTTGGCTTCGACTTTCTCCGGGTCAGTCAGCCAGAGCGCATTCACAATCAGGTCTGCATCTTCCGGAATCCAGGTTTCCAGGGCTTTCAGGTCGGCATTGGCCGGGTCGCTGACCAGCAAAGGGCTCACCCGCAGATGGGTTTTGCGCAAGCGCTCCAGGAGCACTTTCCCCAGTGGGCCGTAGTCGTGAACAACAAGTACATGCACGCGGAATCAACGCCTCCGGAATATCACTGATATGACGCCTGTCGGGAACCACTCAGGCCAATGGCCGGAGCGGAGGGTTGCTGCACTATGCCTGCAACCTGAAACGCCGGTGTTAATTGAAGTCTCACTTGCGAGCATACAACAACAGGAAGCCCTATGCTGAAACAACAGAGCCATATTGTTGCCCCGATTCCCGATGAACTCCGTACCCGCGCGCTGTACACAGTAAGCGAGCTGAAAAGCCGCGGCAAGGCCGACAAGCAGGCTATTGAACAGCTGTACGACCTGATCAACGAGCTGACCGAAGCCGGGCTGGATTTCTTCTTCATCGAACCGCTGCGCCGCCTGAAAGCCGGCAGCATGATGATGGGCATGGCCAGGATGGGCATCAGCAGCATGCTCAAAGGCAGCAAGATGGTGATTCACAAGGTTCTGAAAAAACTGGATGACCGTAGCCTGGCGGCGATTCTCGATTTCATCGAGGAGATCATTCATGAACCCGAGGCACCCTAGCAGAAACCCCGGTCAGTAACTCATAGCCGATGGTGCCGGCACATTCCGCCACCTCATCCACGCTGACGGTCGGGCCCCAAAGCTCCACCCTGTCCCCTTCACGGGCCTGAGGCGCATTGCCCAGGTCCACCGCCAGCATATCCATGGATACGCGGCCCAGCAGCCGTATGCGCTGGCCATTGATGGCCGCCGGCGTTCCCGTGCCCGCATGGCGCGGGTAGCCGTCGCCGTAACCGATCGCCACCATGCCCATGCGGGTGTCCCGGTCTGCCGTAAAGGTGCACCCATAGCCAATGGCTTCACCGGCACGCACGGTGCGGGTGGTGATCAAAGGTGCTTCCAAGATCATGGCCGGTTTCAGCCCGAGATCCAGTCCGGTTTTACCAATCATTGGCGAGGCGCCGTACAGCATAATGCCAGGCCGGCTCCATTCGTAGAGGGGTTGGTTGGGCCGGAAATGGGCCGCCGAGTTACCGACACTGCGCATCAGATCCGGCCAGGGCGCGACCGCCGCTTCAAAGCTGCGGGTTTGCTGCCCGGTGAAATCACTGGCCAGGTCATCCGCACAGGCAAAGTGGGTGACAAAGCCCTGTAACCGGGTTCGGGCGCCCATGGACTCCAGGCCGGCCACCACCTCCGGTAACTCCCGGGGCCGGAAACCCAGCCGGTTCATACCGGTATTTACCTTCAGCCAGAAGCTCGGTACCGAGGCTTCAGACAGCCAGCCCAGCTGCTGCCGGCAGTGCAACACCGGCTCGAAGTCCATGGCGGCACAACGGGCCAGGTCTCTCGCTTCATGCACGCCCTGCAACAACACCACCGGTTGCGGCAGGCCCGCCTCACGGATGGCTTCCGCTTCTTCAAGGCAAGCCACAGCGTATTTCTCGGCCAGCCCGTCCAGGGCACCGGCCACCGCCTGGATGCCATGGCCATAACCGTCGGCCTTGACCACAGCCATGGCCCGGGCGTTGCCAGCCTTCTGCTGAGCCAGGCGATAGTTGAACCTGATCGCCTCAAGGTCAATACGGGCAACGGTGGGGCGTGGCATCAGTAATCACCACCGTAGTCACCGTAATCCCCGTGGGCGAGGTCCTCAAACTTGGTGTACTTGCCGATAAACGCCAGGCGAATGGTGCCGATGGGGCCGTTCCGCTGCTTACCGATGATGATCTCGGCAATGCCTTTATCCTGGGTGTCTTCGTTGTACACCTCGTCCCGGTATACAAACATGATGACGTCGGCGTCCTGCTCGATCGCACCGGATTCCCGCAAGTCCGAGTTCACCGGGCGCTTGTTGGGCCGCTGCTCCAGGCTCCGGTTCAGCTGCGACAGTGCAACCACCGGGCAGCTCAGCTCCTTGGCTATGCCTTTCAGGGAACGGGAAATTTCCGAGATCTCGGCGGTACGGCCCTCGGTGTTACCGGGCACCCGCATCAGCTGCAGGTAGTCGACCATGATCAGGCCGATCTTGCCGCCGTTTTCCCGGGCAATACGGCGCGCACGGGAACGCATTTCCGTGGGGCTCAGGCCCGGGGTGTCGTCTATGTACAGGGGCTTGTCTTTCAGCAGGCTGACCGCCGAGGTCAACCGCGGCCAGTCGTCTTCTTCCAGCTTGCCGCTTCGTACCTTGGTCTGGTCGATCCGGCCCAATGAAGACAACATACGCATGGCCAGTGCATCGGCGGGCATTTCCATACTGAACACCAGGATGGGAGTACCGGTGCTGATCAGTGCGTTTTCAACAATGTTCATGGCGAAGGTGGTCTTACCCATCGAGGGCCGCCCCGCCACGATAATCAGGTCTGCCGGCTGCATACCGGAGGTCTGGTCGTCCAGGTCCCGGAAACCGGTGGTCAGGCCGGTGGTCTGCTCGCCGGATTCGAACAGTTCTTCAATACGGCTCAGGGTGGTGGCCAGGATCGGGTTGATGGCCTTGGGACCAGAGCCCTCCTTGCTGCGGGATTCTGCAATCTGGAACACGCTGCGCTCGGCTTCGTCCAGAATCTCGCTGCTTTTGCGACCCTGCGGGTTAAAGGCCGAGTCGGAAATCTGGCCGGAAACTTCCACCAGTTTCCTCAGGATCGAACGCTCGCGGACAATGTCAGCGTAGGCGCGAATATTTGCCGCGCCCGGGGTTTTCTCGGCCAGCTCGGCCAGGTACGACAAGCCGCCGGCATCTTCAATGTCGCCGGCCCGCTCCAGGAACTCGGCCAGGGTAACCACATCCAGCGGCTCGCTTTCGCTGGCCAGCCGTTCCACCGCACCGAAGATCAGCCGATGATCCTGCCGGTAAAAGTCGGAGGCAGAAATAACTTCGGAGATTTCGTCAAAACGGCGGTTATCCAGCATCAAACCACCGAGAACAGCCTGTTCTGCCTCTACCGAATGAGGGGGAACCTTGATCCGGCTGGTTTCGGGATCCATCGACGCAGGTTTCAGAGTGGGATTGGCCATAAATACCGACAACATTGAAATGGGAATACGGGAGTACAAGAATACCAGAAAGCAACGGGCCCGAAACCGTCTCCGGTTCGGGCCCGTCTGGGGAAACTGAAACCCGGGGTTTCAGCTCCTTTGAAGCTACCTGTAGCGGCTACCGATTACTCGGCAACAACCGCCAGCTTGATAGTAACTTCAACATCAGTGTGCAGCTGCAGTTCGATGTCGAACTCGCCGACAGTCCGGAGCGGACCTTCCGGCAGACGAACTTCACTCTTCTCGACTTCAGTGCCACCGGCAGAAACAGCTTCTGCGATGTCACGAACACCGATAGAACCGAACAGCTTGCCTTCTTCACCAGCCTTGGAGCTGATGGTGAAGGACGCACCTTCCAGAGCCTCGGCACGGGCCTGGGCAGCGGCCAGCTTCTCAGCGGCAGCTTTTTCCAGCTCGGCACGACGCTCTTCGAACGCCTGTACGTTTGCAGCCGTGGCAGGAACAGCCTTGCCATACGGCAGCAGGAAATTACGACCGTAACCGGCCTTAACCTTTACCTTGTCACCCAGGGAGCCAAGGTTTGCTACTTTCTCGAGCAGAATAACTTCCATCTCGTTAACCTCTTCGTGCTTTATTCAGCCGGCCCGGCGGGTTTTATTCGCCCCCGGATATCCAGCCAGCTATCCACAAAAGCCAGAACCAACAAAAGCATCATCAGACTCGGACCCAGCAGAACCAGTAGCACATAGAATGCTACCAATGCCTGCCCGCCCCACTGTTTACGACCAACAAACCCGTGCACCAGTGCCAGCGAAGCGATGAACAGCGGTGTACCCGCAGCCCATGCCAGCAGCATGGAATTGAGCCCCAGTAGCGGGCCTATCACCATGGTGACAGCGCACACAACCGCAATGGCCGGCGACAACCTCAGGGCATGGAATTCCTTACGGAAACCTCCGGGGTTATACAGCCCCGCCTGCCATGCCCTCGCCAGCATTGTCATACCAATGGCCGTGGCGAAATAGGTGCCCGCCATACTGGCGTTCATGGTGTTGCGGATGATCAGCTCAAGTTCGCTGCCCAGTGACCGCGCCACCTCGGCGTTGTATTGCTCGTAAAACCCGACACCGGCCTGGACCAGTTCGTCCAGCAGTGCCGGATACATCAAGGGCATCATCAGCCCTGTCAGTATCATCAGAAAGGCGCCCGACAGCAGCGCTCTCTCCCAGGACAGCGATGTTCTGAGAATCGACGCCATCAGCATCACCTGCAACAGCACCACCAACGCGGTCGGATCCTGCCCGAAGGTGGCCCAACCCAGTGCGGGTAGTACTGCCCAGAGACCGATGTTCAGCCCCTGCCGGATGCCCAGTCGTAAAATGACCAGGCCGATAACTGCTGCGCCAATCCAGAACAGCAAGGGTAATGCAGTCGCAACTGCCGCAACCCCGCCGGCCTGCATGGGACCGCGCATTACATACTGTGCCAGTGCACGCATGGTCCCGGGTCCTGTCTATCTGTGCTTAGTGATCGTGGCTGTCCGTATACGGCAGCAGTGCCAGGTAGCGGGCACGCTTGATAGCGGTAGCCAGCTGACGCTGATAACGTGCTTTGGTGCCGGTGATGCGGCTGGGCACGATTTTGCCGGTTTCAGTGATGTAGCCTTTCAGGGTGTCCAGATCTTTGTAATCGATCTCTTTAACACCTTCTGCCGTAAAACGACAGAACTTACGACGTCTGAAAAAACGAGCCATAACGTAACTCCTAACTCCGGTTAATTACTCTTCTTCGTCCTGGGATGCGCTGCTCTGACGGTCGTCAGAATCAGCTGAACGACGCGGACGATCGTCTCCGCCGGAACGACGGTCCTCGCGGGACTCAGCGGCTTTCATCGGAGACATGTCGGTAACAGCCTCGTCGCGACGCAGAATCAGGTCACGGATGATGGCATCGTTGAACCGGAAGTTATGAGTCAGCTCGTCCATAGCGGCCTGTGAACATTCGGCGTTCATCAGTACGTAGTGAGCCTTGTGAATCTTGTTGATCGGGTATGCCAGGTGACGACGGCCCCAATCTTCCAGGCGATGTACCTTACCGCCATCTTCAGTGATGACGCTGGTATAACGCTCGATCATCGCGGGCACCTGCTCGCTCTGATCCGGATGTACCATGAAAACGATTTCGTAGTGACGCATGAGTTCTCCCTACGGGTTAAACAGCTTTCTTCTTTCGGCGATCCTTCCGGACCGCGACCCAGCATGAAAGCAAGGAGGTGACAGCAAAGCTGCCGGCTTCTTTTTTGCTTTATCAACAAGGCACTTACGGGTAAGGCCAGATCAAAAGCGACGTTTTGCAGCCCGGAATGCAGGCAATACAAAACCGCCCCTTAAAAAAGGGGTCACGTATTCTAGGCCCAAGGGGCCTGCAGTGCAAGGATTAACCGAGTCGCTGGCGCAGGGCTTCGTACAGGCAAACGCCGGTCGCCACCGAAACGTTCAGGCTGTCGACATGGCCCTGCATGGGGATGTTGATGAGCTGGTCGCAGTGTTCCCGGGTCAGCCGGCGCATACCCTTGCCTTCGGCCCCCATAACCAGCGCTACCGGCCCCTTGAAATCAGCCTGGTACAGGCCGGCATCGGCCTCGCCGGCGGTGCCGATCAGCCACACCCCCAGGTCCTTCAGCTCCCGCAGAAAGCGGGCCAGGTTGGTTACCCGCACAAAGGGCACGGTTTCTGCCGCACCGCAGGCCACTTTACGGGCCACCGGTGTGAGCGACGCGGACTTGTCCTTGGGCACAATAACGGCCTGGACACCGACCGCATCTGCGGTGCGCATGCAGGCACCGAGATTGTGCGGATCGGTTACGCCATCAAGGACCAGCAAAAACGGCGGCTTGTCGCTATTGGACAGCTGGGCCAGCAGGTCGTCTTCCGTCCATTCACGGCTTTCCGCCACGGCCGCCACAACACCCTGGTGGACGCCGGACACGCGTTCATCCAGCTCCCGGCGGTGCACTACTTTCCAGCGCACACCCAGGCCATCCAGGGCATCGGTCACCGATTTTACGCGCTTGTCCTGCCGTCCGGTCTGGATCCATACCTGCTGAAGCCGTTCCGGCTCCCGCTTCAGCACCGCATCCACGGCGTGCCAGCCAAATACATATTCCTGAGACACTAACGATCAATTCCTGTGTAACTGGTTACTTGCGGGGCTTGCGCTTCTTGCCTGCCGCCGGAGACTTGCCCTTGCCACCTTTGCGCGCTGCGTCCCTGGCCGCTTCAGCCGCCAGCTTTTCCTTGGCACTGGCCGGCTTGCCGGTACGCTTACTGCCTTTGCCACCCTTGCCTGCACGATCGCCCCGACCACGGGACTCACGCTTGGACATATCCAGGGCATCGCGGTCTGCCGTGCGCTTCTTCGGGGTGCTGACCAGCTCCAGGTCAATCTTGCGATCTTCCAGGTCGACCCGCATCACCTTCACACGCACCTCATCACCCAGGCGGAAGCTGACTGCCGTGCGCTCGCCGATCAGGCGATGCTTGGCGGCATCGTGGTGGAAGTAATCACCACTGAGGGTGGAAACGTGCACCAGGCCTTCAATGTAGATATCAGACAGTTCCACAAAGAAACCGAAAGGCACCACGGCAGCAATCACACCGTTGTACTCCTCGCCCACGTGGTCACGCAGGAATTCGCACTTCAGCCACGCCATCACATTCCGGGTGGCATCATCAGCCCGGCGCTCGGTCATGGAACAATGCTCACCGAGCTGTTCCATTTTGGCGAGGTCGTAGGGGTACTCTGCCAGCTGCGGATCCGCCACCTTGGGTGAGACCACATCCTTGGTCACTTCCGGATTATGGATGCGGGACTTGATAGCCCGATGCACAATCAAATCCGGGTAGCGGCGAATCGGCGACGTAAAGTGGGTATAGCTGGGGAAGCCCAGGCCGAAGTGGCCCGCTTCTTCCGGGCTGTAGACCGCCTGGCTCAGGGAGCGCAGCATCACCATCTGGATGACGTTGGCATCCGGGCGATCCGCCACCTGCTCCAGCAACTGCTGGTAATCACCGGAGGTGGGCTTGTCACCACCACCCAGCTGCAAACCCAGCTCGCCCAGGAACAGGCGCAGGTTGCCCAGACGCTCTTCCGACGGGCCATCGTGTACCCGGTAAAGCGCCGGCATCTTGTGTTTTTTCAGGAACCGCGCCGTCGCCACGTTGGCGCAAAGCATGCACTCTTCCACAATCTTGTGGGCATCGTTCCTGTGCACCGGAACGATTTCCTCAATCTTGCGCTCGGGATCGAACACAATCTTGGTTTCGGTGGTTTCGAAATCGATGGCGCCCCGCTCGGTGCGGGCACGGCGCAGCAGCTTGTACAGTTCATACAGGTTATGCAGGTGCGGCAACAAATCAGCGTAATGGCTGCTGAGCTTGTAGCCCTGCTCGGTATCCGGATGCTCCAGCATGGCACTGACCTTGTTGTAGGTCAGCCGGGCATGGCTGCGCATCACCGCCTGGTAGAAGGTGTAACCACTGATATTACCAGCAGCACTGATGGTCATATCCGCCACCATACACAGGCGATCCACGCCCGGATTCAGGGAGCACAGACCATTGGAGAGCTTCTCCGGCAGCATGGGCACGACATGATCAGGGAAGTACACCGAGTTGCCACGCTGAATGGCTTCTTCGTCGAGCGGGGAGCCCGGACGCACATAGTGGGATACGTCAGCAATCGCCACTACCAAGCGGTAGCCGCCACGGGGGCGCGGCTCGCAATAGATGGCGTCATCGAAATCCCGGGCGCTTTCGTCGTCGATGGTCACCAGCCGCATATTGCGGATATCAACCCGGTTGGCCTTGTCCTTCTCTGCCACTTCGGCAGGAATCGCTGCTGCCTGCTCACCCACTGCGGACGGCCAGCTGTGGGGAATCTCGTAGGAACGGATGGCCACATCAATTTCCATCCCGGGCGCCATGTGCTCACCCAGGATTTCGACAACCTGCCCTGTCGGCTGGGTACGGATTGTCGGCTGACGCAGAATCTGTACGACTACATACTGGCCATGCACCGCCTTGCCTACGTGCTCGTCCGGAACCAGGATTTCCTGGTTGATGCGGGCATTCTCGGGCACCACGAAGGTAATACCGCTTTCCTTGAAGAAGCGGCCAACGATCTGCTCGGTACGGTGCTCGAGCACTTCAACAATCTTGCCTTCCCGACGACCACGGTCATCCACCTGGTCAACCCGCGCAGCTACACGGTCACCGTGAAACACCTGGCGCATCTGGCGTGCAGTGAGAAACAGGTCGGAACCGCCATCATCAGGAATCAGGAAGCCAAAGCCGTCCCGATGCCCGACCACCCGGCCGGTTACCAGGTCTGCTTCTTCTATAGGCAGGAACGCATCCCGGCGGTTACAAATCAGCTGCCCGTCGCGGCACATGGCAATCAGCCGGCGGCGAAGGGCTTCTATACCTTCCTCGGAAGTTTGCCCAAGCTCCTGGCACAGAGTCTCATGGGTGGCCGGTGCCCCCCGCTCTTTCAGGTGCTGGAGAATAAACTCCCGGCTCTGGATGGGGTTTTCGTATTTCTGAGCCTCACGACTGGCGTGAGGGTCTTTGTGTTCTTTCTTCCTGGAAACCATTCGGATCCTTGCTATCTGGCCGCGATATTGCGGCGGAATTCATTATCCCTGCAGTATAACGTTGGTATGTCGAACCTGCCTAACCAGGGAACAATTAATAGGCACAAATACGGCGAAAACTTTTTTTGAAAAAATGTTTGACAGCCCCGAACGGAATCATTAAAGTACGCGCCATCGGTTGAGGGGAACACCTCACCGGGCTGGCAGAAACGCTAAGTTTTCAACAAACTAACAGCGAATCTGCAAATCACCTGCCGAGGTGGTGAAATTGGTAGACACGCTAGCTTCAGGTGCTAGTGGGGGCAACCCCGTGGAGGTTCAAGTCCTCTCCTCGGCACCATTTCCTCCCTCAGGAAATGGCAAGATTCCTTAGAAAGCCTTAAAAGCACGATACGCCACTGACCAAGCCAAACGGCCTGCTGTCGGTTTTTCTGCGTTTGTTTTCCTTGTACTTTCGCCCCCAATCATCCTGCCTGGGCTACCGGGCGCACAGAGTCACCCGGCATCCACCTGACTCTTATTGGATTGCTTCCAGCAAATACTCCGATAACTTCATGTAACTGTACTCGACCTTCGCATAGACCCTGGCTGGCGCTGGCGCGGGCCTGCCGGTTCCGCAACTCTGCACAGAATAATCAGACAGATAAGCCTCCCGAATCAGGTTCGGAGCATTTACATCCGGCGTGGAGTCGTAGTGCAGTAACCACTGGAACCCGGCGTCTGCCGTCACATTGCCCGAACCGGCCAGCGCCGGATCCAGGAATGCATAGCGCAGGAGGCGATTGACCTTTACCTCAGCACCGTCTGTTGAAAGCGTCCGGGTATCGTATTCGAACGCCAGGTCGGTAAAGGTTGTCGGCTGTGGCTCATAGCCGGCAAACAGATAGCCAAGGGTTTCGGTAACTACAAAGTTTTCCTGTGCGGTTTCGTCGTCAACAGGCCCACAGTCAGTAGGCCCGCCCTGCAGTTCAACAGACTCGAGTGGCCGGTCATCTTTGGTAATAGTGTAATCGGCCACCAACTCCCCAGAACCCGGGGCTAACCGGTAGACAACCCCCGCGTCCGCACCAACGCCACCGACTGTCGCAACAAGCTCCGAAATTGCACCGTCCTGCTCACTCCAGCTATAGCTAACCTCCGCTCCGGCGCCAAGCTCGGTGGATGCCGGTTCGATGCCCCTGGCTGCATGGCAAAGTGTCGACGTCTGGAATTCGATCGCCCCTCCATCCCAGTCAAAGGTCAGAGTTTCATCCACTGCCTGGTCGGGATCGTTTTCAGGATTGAACGCATCCCAACCCGCTGGCGCGAGGGATACCGAGGGCAGCCACTGGGTAGAAAGCCGGCCCATATAACCACCAGCATCAATCAGCCGGGCCAGTTCCGGCATCGACAGCGCCAGGCAGCCATTCGCCGCAATTCTGGCCAGCCGCCCGTCTTCACCGTACTCAAACTCAAGCCCGGTTGAGGCAACCAGGTTATCCGGTGCCACTGGCAGCTCACCACTTTCCGCCCGGGCAAAGACCTGCTGACCCGTCAGCACCAGCGGATCGGTGATACTGACGGTGACATCCGGCAGTTCCAGAGTATCGATCGCCACGCTGGAGTAGTCATCGCCAGCCGCCTGATCTACGGCCGTAATTACCGCCGGAGCGTGCCGCAACAGGGAAGTGCCCAGCAGCCGGGCCTCTTCCGGGCTAAGGCTAAGCTCTGCGCCCGCCCTTTCGGGCATGCTGCTTGCCACCTGCTGTGTCATAAACTTCACCAGTGCCCGGGCATAGGCATGGGCCCGGTCATCCTGCCCACGGATATAATCCGCAGTCACGTTGATGCCAGCCAGGCTCTCGCCCAGATCGCCCCCGGGCATCAACTCCAATGCCGTCTGGTAACGGGCCAGGGTGGTCAGCGGCGTGACATTGCGGACACCGGGATTAGCCGACAAAACATAGCCCACGGCTATGGCCTGATCCCCCACTTCGGTCTGCTCAACCGTGGTTCCGGGAATAGCGGCTGCGAACAGCGGGTAGTCCCGAGGATCAAGCGGTCGGCCTTCCTGGGGTGACAACTGCAAAGAGGCAAGGTCCAGGCTGAACGCACCATCCTGACCGCTCATGGCCATGGGTTCGCCGCCTTCGATAACCGCAGAATTGCCATTATCCAGCTCTACGGTGAACGACTCGGCGGTGTACTTTCCATCACCGTCGACATCCAGCCAGACCCTGGCATTCTTCAGATAGCCGTCAATCACCCGCCCCTGGTACGGCGCCGGTTCGCTGTAATTCACGCCATCAAAATCGCGGCCATCCACGGGCAGCTGGTCGGATTCTTCGCCACAACCGGCGATGGCAAGGGTAAGCAGGGGAACGGAGAGAGCAGTCAGGCGTTTCATCGCGGCAACCGGTTATCCTTGTTAGAGGTTGTGCCACTACTTTAGGGGATGTACCGCCGGGAGACCTTGACAGGCTTGGCAAATTGTAAAGTTTGGTAAAGCACTGGCCCCGCACGGTGTCGGGGCCAGCCGGGTCAAAACCCTCAGAATGAACGAGCCACGATTTCCTTCATGATTTCGTTGGTGCCGGCATAGATGCGCTGCACCCGCGAATCGGCCCAGGCCCTGGCAATGGGGTATTCCCACATATAGCCGTAGCCGCCGTGCAGCTGCACACATTCATCCATCACCTTGCACTGCAGGTCTGTGGTGTGCTGCTTGAGCATGGCTGCAGTGGGGATATCCAGCTTCTTGTCCAGGTGCAGCTCAAGGCAGCGGTCGGTAAACACCCGGGCGGCCGTGATTTCGGCTTTCAGCTCCGCCAGCTTGAAACGGGTGTTCTGGAACGCGATAACCGGTTTACCGAAGGCTTTGCGCTCTTTCACGTAGTCCAGGGTCCACTGCCAGGCTGCTTCGGCAGCGGCTACGGCAGTCAGAGCCACTTGCAGGCGCTCCGCCGGCAACTCCTGCATCAGCTGGAAGAAGCCCTGCCCTTCCATGCTGCCCAACAGATTATCGGCCGGCACTTTTACATCCTGAAAGAACAGCTCGGAGGTGTCCTGGGCCTTCATGCCCACCTTGTTCAGGTTCTGGCCTTTCTCGAAGCCTTCCCAGGCGGTTTCCACCAGCAACAGGCTGGTGCCCTTGGCGCCTTCCTTGGGATCGGTCTTGGCCACAACGATCACCAGGTCTGCCAGTTGACCGTTGGTAATAAACGTTTTGGAGCCATTGAGATTGTAGTGGTCGCCCTGGCGAATGGCGGTGGTCTTTACGCCCTGCAGGTCAGAACCGGCGCCCGGCTCGGTCATGGCGATGGCGGTAATCATTTCACCGGAGGCCATTTTCGGCAGGTACTTCTGCTTCTGCTCTTCCGAGCCGTAGTTCAGGATGTACGGCGCCACAATATCGGAGTGCAGTCCCCAGCCAATGCCGGACAAACCGGCCCGAGAGATTTCTTCCATAATCACCGCCGAGTAGCGGAAATCGGCCCCCACGCCGCCGTACTCCTCCGGCAGCATCGGGCACAGGAAGCCCAGCTCGCCCGCCTTTCGCCAGAGCTCACGGCTGACCTGGCCATCCTTTTCCCATTGCTCGTGATAAGGCGCGGCTTCCTGTTCCAGGAACTTGCGAACGGAATCGCGAAAGCCTTCAAGATCGGCGTCGAACAGAGTACGTGGAATCATGCTGAACCTCGGTGAACGGGTTGGTTTATCGTTGTGTTCAGCAAGTCTGTGGCGGGGCGGGTTTTGGCTCAATGGTGAAAACCATCAATCGCTTTGGCCAAAACCAACGTCCCGGGAAGGGTCAATCTGTTTTCTTTGCACCCCAGCGCGGGACCAGGGTTTGCGGCAGGTCCAGGTGGTCAAGAATCCGGGCCACCATGAAGTCCACCAGGTCATCCAGGGATTGAGGGTTGTGATAGAAGCCCGGGCTGGCCGGCATGATCACCGCCCCCATGCGGGTGAGCTTGAGCATGTTCTCCAGGTGCACTTCGGAGTAGGGAGTTTCCCGCAACACCAGGATCAGTTTGCGACGCTCTTTCAGGGCGACATCCCCGGCCCGCTCGATCAGGTTGTTGCTGGCACCGGTGGCCAGGGCCGACAGCGTGCCGGTGCTGCAGGGGCAAACCACCAGCGGGGCTTTCTCGCCGGAGCCGGAGGCCGGGGGCGAGAACCATTCTTCACGGCCGAACACCTGTACCTGGCCGTCTTCGGCACCGGCATAGGACGACAAAGCCTCTGCCATGGCGGGTGTGGACCCGGGCAGGCGGAAATCGGTTTCAGTGGCCATCACCACCTGGGCCGCCTTGCTGATCATCACGTTCACCCGGCAACCGTTGGCTACCAGGCACTGCAGCAGGCGCAGTCCGTATTGGGCCCCGGACGCGCCGGTAAATGCCAGGTTAATTACCGGTGATGTTTCAGCCACGACGCTTCTCCAGTTCGGCGACCAGTTTGCGGTGAATACCACCGAAGCCACCGTTACTCATGATCACAATGTGGCAGGTTTCCGGCAGCTGGTCCACGGCCCGGGCAATCAGGGCATCGACCGACTCTTCCACGCCGTGGTGGTCCAGCTCGCCGTGCTCGGCACGCCAGCCGTTCACCAGTTCCGGCAGCCAGTTCATCTCGCTCAGGTTACCCCAGAGTACACGGTCTGCTGCCGCGGCACTGGGAATCAGGGTCTGCTGGTGTACACCCTGTTTCATGGTGTTGGAACGGGGCTCGATAATGGCAAGAATCGGCTCGTCCCCCACCTGGCTGCGCAAGCCCTCAAGGGTCAGGGCAATGGCCGTCGGGTGATGGGCAAAGTCGTCATACACCCGCACACCACCAACCTCGCCCACCAGCTCCATCCGTCGCTTAACACCGGAGAATCGGCACAAGGCGGCCACGGCATGGTCCGGCGTTACACCCACATGGCGGGCGGCGGCAATGGCTGACAGCGCATTACGCACGTTGTGCATACCCGTCAGTTTCCACTTCAGGGTAGCCACCGGCTGCTCGTGGTGGATGACCATAAAGCGGCTGCCGTCTTCTGCCAGCAGCTCCGCGCGCCAGTCTGAGGTGCGACTGATCTCGCTGCCGATGGCGGTATCCTGCACCGGGCTCCAGCAGCCCATTTCCTGGGCGTTATCCAGGTGCTGGTCCAGGGCCGGACGAATGATCAGCCCCTGGGACGGAACAGTGCGCACCAGGTGGTGGAACTGGCGTTCGATGGCTTCCACATTCTCGAAAATATCGGCGTGGTCGTATTCCAGGTTGTTCAGGATCAGGGTGTTCGGGCGGTAATGGATAAACTTGGAGCGCTTGTCGAAGAACGCGCTGTCGTATTCATCGGCCTCGATGACAAAGAAGTCGCTGCTGCCCAGGCGCGCGGACACCGGGAAATCCTGGGGCACGCCGCCCACCAGGTAGCCGGCATCAAACCCGGCCTGGCCCAGGATCCACAGCAGCATGGCGGTGGTGGTGGTTTTGCCGTGGGTGCCGGCCACCGCCATCACCCAGCGATGGCGCAGGACTTCCCGGGCCAGCCACTCGGGGCCGGACATGTAATCGATGCGCCGGTTCAGCACGGCTTCTACCTCCGGGTTGCCCCGGGACATGGCATTACCAATCAGCACCAGATCCGGCCTGGGCTCCAGGTTCTCCACCCGGTAGCCTTCCATTAACGAGATACCCTGGGCCTCCAGCTGGGTGCTCATGGGCGGGTATACCCCCTGGTCGGAACCGGTCACGGTGTGCCCCAGCTCGCGGGCGATGACCGCCAGGCTGCCCATGAAAGTGCCGCAGATTCCCAGTATGTGTATGTGCATTAAGGTAAGGCCTCCGGTTGAAACCTGCCAAGCCTCTACCATACTTTCTGCGGGGTCAAGGGCACGGTATATGCTCATGAAACTTCCACCTGATTCGCGTATGATTTGCGCCATCATTGAACCAGCAGGAGGCTTTAGCCCGAGATGGCTATCAAGAATGCGTTTTATGCCCAGTCTGGCGGGGTAACCGCCGTTATTAACGCCAGTGCCTGTGGCGTTATTCAGACCGCCCGCCAGCACCCGGACAAGATCGGCAAGGTGTTTGCCGGCCGTAACGGCATCATCGGCGCCCTGAAAGAAGAGCTGATTGATACCAGCCTGGAGTCAGACGACGCCATCCAGGCGCTGATTCATACCCCGGGCGGCGCTTTCGGTTCCTGCCGCTACAAGCTGAAGAACCTGTCGGAAAACCAGCGCGAGTACGAACGCCTGATCGAAGTCTTCCGCGCCCACGACATCGGCTACTTCTTCTACAACGGTGGCGGCGATTCCCAGGATACCGCCTACAAGGTGTCCCAGCTGGCCGACAAGATGGGTTATCCGATTACCTGCATCGGCGTGCCCAAGACCGTTGATAACGACCTGCCGTTCACCGACTGCTGCCCCGGTTTTGGCTCGGTCGCCAAGTACATTGCCACCTCTACCCTGGAAGCCAGCCTGGACATCAAGTCTATGTGCGAAACCTCCACCAAGGTGTTCATCCTGGAAGTGATGGGCCGGCACGCGGGCTGGATTGCCGCTTCCGGCGGACTGGCCGGCCAGGGTGAAGGCGAGCCGCCCCACATCATCCTGTTCCCGGAAATCCCGTTCAACCGGGAGAAGTTCCTGGAGCGCGTAGACCAGTGCGTGAAAGATTACGGCTACTGCGTGGTGGTTGCCTCGGAAGGTGCCCAGTACGAAGACGGCCGGTTTGTAGCCGACGCTGGCGCCAAGGATGCCTTCGGCCACACCCAGCTGGGCGGTGTTGCACCGGCCCTGGCCAATATGGTGAAACAGGCCCTGGGCCACAAGTACCACTGGGCCGTTGCCGATTACCTGCAGCGCGCAGCGCGGCACATTGCCTCCGCTACCGACGTAGAACAGGCCTACTCCGTGGGCAAGGCTGCCGTGGAAATGGCCCTGAACGGCAAACAGGCACTGATGCCCACCATCGTGCGGGACCAGGCCAAGCCTTACCGCTGGAGCATTGGCCAGGCCAACCTGAGCGAAGTGGCTAACCAGGAAAAGAAAATGCCCATCCACTACATTACGGATGACGGCTTCGGCATTACCGAAGAGTGCCGTGACTACCTGCAGCCGCTGATCGAGGGCGAGAGCTTCCCGCCGTTCGAGAATGGCCTGCCCAAGGTGGCCAAGCTGAAAAACCAACTGGCCGAGAAAAAGCTGAAAACAGAGTTCACCCTGTAACAGCTATCGCCAGAAACACAAAGGCCCGGCTTTTTACAGCCGGGCCTTTGTGTTTCTGGAAGACAGAAAATGGGGTCAGGCGGGCTGCCTGCGCACGTAGGCGGAGAAATCGTCGTAGCCGCCAACGTATTCGTCACCCACCAGAATCTGCGGCACGGTATACACCGGGCGGCCAATCCTGTCGGCAACGTCCTGCTTGCTCAGCCCTTTCTCGATCATGTCGACCCACACGTAGGGCATGTTCCGGGACTCACACAAGTTCTTTGCCGCTACGCAGAACGGGCAGCTCATGCGACCGTAGATGGTAACCTGCTCCATAAAACCTCCTCGGGAAATAAAGGAAAACCAAAACCTGAAAGTTGGGCAAATAATGACAGCTCGTCCGGGGATTGGAAATTGGCACTTACCATTACAGCCATAGTACTTTACGATTCAGCCATGGAGACGCCATGGCCTACCTGACCCTTTTCCTGACCGCCTTCGCGGCCGCTACACTGCTGCCAGCCTACTCCGAGATCCTGGTGGGCACCCTGGTGAACCAGGATTACGCCCTGTTCTGGATCTGGTTCTGGGCCACCGCCGGCAATACCCTGGGCTCGGTGGTGAATGGCATCATTGGCCGGCAGGTAGACAGGTTCAAACACAAACGCTGGTTTCCGGTCAGCGAACTGCAACTGCACAAGGCCCGCAACCGGTTCAACCGCTACGGGCAGTGGTCTTTGCTCCTCGGCTGGCTGCCGATCGGGGGTGACGCGCTCACACTGGTGGGCGGCATTATGCGGGTGCCCTGGCTCAACTTTGTGGTGCTGGTAACCATCGGCAAGGGCTTGCGCTACGCCTTTGTGATCTGGGTGGTACTGGAAGCGTCCGGTTTGGTCGGATCCTCACCGTAAAGGTAACGGCGCAACAGTGGTTCACCATTAAACTCGGAGTGCATCACCGCCACAAAGGTGTACACACCAATCAGCTTCCGGTTCAGGAACACGAACTCCTTGGGCGGTACCCGGAAGTAACGGCTGATGGCCGAGCGTGCTGCCTGCCGGGCCACCCGGGATGGCAGGTCGCTCTGTTTCCAGCGGTACTGGCCGTGGCTGTTTACCGCATAGTCCGGCCACTGGCCCTGGTCCCGGGCCAGGGGCTCCAGCACCGACATGCAAACCTGTCCGAACTTTTCCAGCACTTCCCGGGGCCAGTCGTAGCTCATAAAACGCAGCTTCACGCCGCCCTCGATCACCTGTTCCAGGTCGTCTTCATAGGACGCCCGGATCATCTGGATGACCGGGTCCAGAAACTCCCGGGAATAGCTTTGTACCGCACCGAAATCGAGCAGCACAATGCGATCATAATCCGGCTCCTCCCCGGCTTCACCGGCAATACGGATCCGGTAATTGCCGAAGTTGGGATCGGTCTGGATTTCGCCCCAGACAAACAGCTCCCGGAAAAACAGCTCAAGGGCCGCCTTGCCCAGGGCGCTCCGGCGCTCCAGGGACAGCTCCCGCACTTCCTGGGAGCCTACGGAATGGCCGTGTTCATAGGTTGAGGCGATGATGTGATCGGTGGAATATTCCGGCAGCACCCGAGGCACGATAAACCGGGGATCGTCCGCCAGCATCTGGCGGAATTTTTCCGTGGTGCGAGCTTCCAGCCGGTAGTCCACCTCCCGGTGCATCATCTGCCGGACTTCTTCGAGCCAGTCATTGAATTCAGGGCCGAAGCTCACCAGCCTGGCTACTTTCAATAACTGGGCCACGGCGTTGAGGTCGCTGTCTACGGCATCGGCCACGCCGGGGTACTGAACCTTCAGCACCAGTTCCAGGCCATCACTGCGGCGCACGGCGCGGTGCACCTGCCCCAGCGAGGCAGCGCCTATGGGTTCCGGGTCTACCTCCAGCTCTGCCAGCCGATCCGCACCGATTTCCGCCTTCAGCACCCGTTCAATGGCCGGCCACTCCAGGGAAGTGGTCTGGTCTTCCAGGGTATGCAGGGCTTCAGTCACTTCTTCCGGCAGAAAGTGCTCGCCGTACAGCGCCATCACCTGGCCGATCTTGACCACACTGCCCTTCAGGCGGCCAAGCTCATCCACCAGGAACCGGGCCTGGCTGGACAGCATGGCCTTGTGCCTTTGCTCACGGGTGTCTTTGCTGCTGAACCAGTTGGTAGCCATGTGGGAGGCCATGCGGGTTCCAGCAAAGAGACCGGCCTTGGTCAGCGACAGCCGACGCTCAAAACTACCGGTCTTGATGCGTGAGACGGATTTTCCGGAGCGCCTTTCTGTCATGAACGACCTGTCTTTGTCTGGGAATTTGCTGCTTTTCCGATACTTCCATGCATTATACGGATCCTGCCCCGATACAAGCTAACCGATTCGTCGCCGGATTTCCGCTTCCGGGGCCAATGTGCACAAACTTTAACCAGCAATAATCAGTACCCGCTGAAGGTTACGATTCGATACAGTCACAGCGCTTAAGTGTCTCTACTATGTACAGACCGGCCACGACTGGCTGAGCGCGGCCGCGGTTCCCATTCTGGCCTTCTTCGCCTGGCGCTCGAGCCAGCATGGCGACAACCTGAACGCCAGCGTTCTGCTGTCGCAAGATGGATACCATTGCCCGCTGGGGCGGAGAGGAATTCCTGGTGCTGTTACCGGAGACGGCCCTGGCCGACGCCAGTGCCAGCGCTGAACGGATGCGGGCCGATGAAGCCCTGTATGCCGCCAAGTCCGGCGGCCGGGACCAGGTGTGCATCGAGGCCACGGCTGCACGCTGAACCGGCTTACCAGCCCTGGCGATGCTCCACCTGCTGGTTGCCCAGCCCGGCTACCAGCTCTTTCACCAGGCGGCGTTCAAGCTCGTATACCGAGGCGCCCTGCTCGAAGTCTTTCACCTGGCACATATTCATGCCGGCATAGCCACAGGGATTGATGCGGGAGAACGGCTCCATGTCCATATTCACGTTCAGGGCCAGGCCGTGGAAGGAACAGCCCCGGCGCACCCGCAGGCCCAGCGATGCAATCTTGGCCCCGTTCACATAGACACCGGGCGCGTCGGCACGGGGTGCCGCTTCCACACCGGACTGGGCCAGTGTGCGCACAATGGCCTGCTCGATCACATCCACCAGGGCCCGGACACCCAGCTTGCGCCGGGACAGGTCAATCAACAGGTAGATCACCAGCTGGCCCGGGCCGTGGTAGGTCACCTGGCCGCCGCGGTCTACCTGGATAACCGGGATATCACCCGGTAACAGAATATGCTCGGCCTTGCCCGCCTGCCCCTGGGTAAACACCCGGGGATGTTCCAGGCACCAGAGCTCGTCGACCGTGGACTCGTCCCGGTTGGCGGTGAAGTTCTTCATCGCCTCCCAGGCTTCCATATAGGGCTGCTGGCCCAGCGAGCGGACAATCAGGTCTGGCATTTACAGCACCATGTGAACCCGGCCACTGGCCTTGAGCTCCTCAAACAGTGCCTTGAGTTGCTCTTCACCGGTGGCAACGATTTTCAGCTGCACAGACGAAAACCGGCCCTTGCTGCTGTCGTTTACCGAGATATCTGCCTCGCAGATGCCCGGCGCGTGCTGCTCCACCACTTCCACCACGAATTCCGTGAAATCCGGGGCGGCGTTACCGATCACCTTGATCACGTAATCGCAGGGAAATTCAATTTTCGGTGCTTTCGGCTCACTCACGCCGTCTTTCTCCCGGCCAGGGCACACTCTGTGCCTGTGGCTCACTCAAACAGTTGAACAAAAAAGAGCTTGATGGCATCCCAAAGCCGCTTGAACAGCCCGCCTTCCGGCACTTCGGTCAGCGCCAGTACCGGTTCGTCCACCAGGGTTTCGCCATCCAGGATAACCCGAACGCGACCCAGCTCGTCTCCCACATTGATGGGTGCCTTGATCACAGAATCAAGGTCTACGGTAGATTCCAGCTGGTTTCTGGAGCCGCGGGGAATGGTTACGTACACATCTTCCGGCATACCCACGGAAATCTGGTCAGCCTGGCCGCCCCAGACCTTTGCCTGCACCAGCTCCTGGCCGGCACGGAACAAACGCTCGGTTTCGTAGTAACGGAAACCGTAGTTCAGCATTTTCTGAACTTCCTGGGCCCGGGCTTCGGAACTCGAGGTGCCCATTACCGAGGCAATCAGCCGGGTGTCGTTACGCTTGGCAGACGCCACCAGGCAGTAACCAGCTTCTTCGGTGTGGCCGGTCTTCAGGCCATCCACGCTGTCATCCCGCCACAACAGGGCGTTGCGGTTTGGCTGACGGATATTGTTGTAGGTGAAGTGCTTCTCCGCATACAGCGGATAGTTTTCCGGATAGTCCTGGATAATTGCCCGGGCCAGAAGGGCCAGGTCGTAGGCGGTCGAAAAATGGTCCGGGGCCGGCAAGCCGGTGGCATTCTGGAAGTTGGTGTTCGTCATACCCAGCAATTGCGCCTGCTGGTTCATGATGTCCACGAACGCCCCCTCACTGCCGGCAATAAATTCGGCCAGGGCCACGGAGGCATCGTTACCGGACTGGATGATCACGCCTTTCAGCAGGTTTTCCACAGATACCGTGGTGCCTTCCTGTACGAAGGTCCTGGAACCCTCTGTACGCCAGGCTTTCACACTGATGGGCACCATGTCAGACATGGAAATCCGGCCTTCGTCCAGCTCACGCTCAACAATGTAAGCCGTCATCATCTTGGTCAGACTGGCCGGGGGCAAACGCTCGTTGCTGTTGTTCTCCATGATCACACGGCCGCTCAGGGGGTCCATCAGAACCCAGGAGCTGCCGGCAATGGCCGGAGGAGAAGGAATCAGGACCGACTGGGACTGGGCCGAGGCCGTCCCTGCGGTTACAAACAGAGCAAATGCCAGTAGAAAAATTCGGGTAAACATTTTGAAAACCATGGGTTGTGTCATTCGTCGTCAGATGTTGGTCTTATGTGTGCCGGCGGCAACTCAGTGCGAATCCGTCAGGACTATGGGCTGGCCGAAACCCCGGGATTCCAGCAGGTTCCGGGCATAGCGGGCTTCGTCTTCATTCGGGAACGGGCCCACCTGTACACGGTGGAAACGTCCCGAGCCGGTGCTCACTTCACGCAATCGTGCCGGAGTCTCCGTTGCTTCCCGGGCCCTGGCCAGCAGGGCTTCGGCCGGGTCCCGACTGCTGAAGGCACCCAGCTGCACAAACAACGCCTGTCCCGATGCTGCCGGCGCAGAGGCAGGTTCTGAGGCTACCTGCACCGGTGCCTGGACCTTGCCGGTGGGCTCAAACGGCTCGCCCGCCAGGAACATGGCGCCATCCGGACGAACCGTGATAGCGGCCACCTCCACCCGGGCTGTGCCGCGAGCGTGATAATCCAGCTTCTTGGCTGCCGCATAGGACAGATCAATCAGGCGGTCGCCGTGAAACGGGCCACGATCGTTCACCCGGACAATCACCGACCGGCCATTGTCCAGGTTGGTCACCCGGGCATATCCCGGTATGCGCAGAGACTTGTGGGCGGCCGACATGGCGTACATGTCGAAGGTCTCGCCATTGGACGTTTTGTGGCCGTGGAATTTCTCACCATACCAGCTGGCTGTACCCCGGGCCACATAACCGTCATTGCTGTCGATCACCCGGTAACTCTTGCCCCACACGGTGTACGGGGATTTGTTACCGGCCCGGCGAGGCTCCTCGTAACGCGGCACCGCGTCGGTCAGGCCGCTGATATCGTAGTCACCGGAGGGGCCACGATCCTGCTTTATGGTATAGCGCGAGGAATGATCGGTTTCCGGAGCCGGAGTGCTGGCACAGCCAGACACCAGAACCAGTGTGATCAACCCCGGCAGCCAATGTTTCGGAACCTGCAGCATATCAGCGCCTACCCCTGTATTGTCTCGGTTGGTCAGTCATTACTGACCGGCAACATTGTAACGGGTTCCAGGCGTGATTCACCATTACCGGCCGGCCATTATTGCCAGCCAGGCTACGCCGAGATCATCCGGCGGTGGGTGTGAATCGACATCAGCACCCCGAAGGCCGCCATCAGGGTGACCCCGGACGTGCCCCCGTAACTGATCAGGGGCAGCGGCACACCAACCACTGGCAGCAGCCCGCTGACCATTCCCACGTTCACAAAGATGTAGATGAAGAAAGTCATGGTCAGGGCACCCGCCAGCAAACGGCTGAAGGAATCCTGGGCGGTTACGGAAATGTAGAGACACCGCAGGATAATCAGGAAATACACCGCCATCAGCAGCATCATGCCGACAAAGCCGAATTCCTCGGCAAGCACCGCCACAATAAAGTCGGTATGGCTTTCCGGGAGGAATTCCAGGTGCGACTGGGTGCCCTGGAGCCAGCCCTTGCCATCCATCCCGCCGGAGCCGATGGCGGTTTTCGACTGGATAATGTTCCACCCCGCCCCCAGGGGATCACTTTGCGGGTCAAGCAGGGTCAGCACCCGTTGCTTCTGATAGTCCCGCATCACGTAGAACCACATCAACGGCGCGGAAACCGCCACCATGCCGAAAAAGGCCGTGATGAGCTTCCAGCTGATGCCGGCAAAGAACACCACAAAGATACCCGCCATGCCCACCAGCAGCGAAGTACCCAGGTCAGGCTGCTGGATGATCAGGAACATGGGCAACAGAACAATCACCAGGCCAACCACAATCCGCGAAAACGTGGGTGGCAGGTAATAGCGGGACAAATACCAGGCCGCCATCATCGGCACCACCAGTTTCATCAGCTCCGAAGGCTGGAACCGGGGCAGCCCGGGTAGCGCCAGCCAGCGCTGGGCACCCTTGGCGCCAACACCCACCAGCAACACCGCCACCAACCCGGCCAGGCCAGCCAGGTACAACCAGGGTGCCCAGCGCCGGAATATTGCAGGGTCCAGCTGGGCAAACACAAACATCACTAAAAAGGCCACGCCCAACCGGATCATCTGGCCCTCAACCACGGCAAAGTTCCGGTCTGCACCGCTGTACAACACAAACAGGCCTCCACCCACCAGCAGCAACAATAACGCCAGCAAGATTGGATCCAGGTGTAACGTTGACCAGATGCTTCTGGGCCGGCCCAGAGCGCCCGATTCCTGGCTGTTCAACAGCTTTCCGAGTGCCATCAGCCCTCACCTCCGGTTTCAGCCTGGCCCACCACCTGGGCCGCCTCTGCCGTAGGGAATTCCTCCAGCCACGCATCAAACAGCCCGCGGGCAACCGGTGCCGCGACACTACTGCCGCCACCGCCATTCTCGACAATGATGGCAACGGCGATTTTCGGATCGTCTGTGGGGGCAAAGCCGACAAACAGCGCGTGATCCCGCAGGCGCTCGCGGATCTCCTCGGCATCGTATTCTTCATCTTCACCCAGGCTGAACACCTGGGCAGTACCGGTTTTACCGGCCATACGGTAACTGGCACCCGCTGCGGCACCACGAGCCGTGCCGCGGGTTCCGTGCATAACCTCTTCCATGGTATCCACCACGTATTCCCAATCGTCAGGATTCTTGAGATCCAGGGGCTTATGGGTGGATGCCGGCAGGAACTCTTCCACCGGGCGGTCACCACGGATATCTTTCAGCAGGCGCGGTTCCACCCACTCACCCCGATTGGCAATCAGGGCCGTGGCAGTCGCCAGCTGCAGGGGTGTAGCCAGGAAAAAGCCCTGGCCGATACTCATATTGACGGAATCCCCCGGATACCAGGGTTCACTGCGGACCGCCCGCTTCCAGTCCCGGGACGGCAGCAGACCACTGAGGGCACCGGCGACGTCGAGGGTGGCGTCTTCACCAAACCCGAAGCGGGACAGATAGTCGTACATCACGTCGACACCCATTTCGACGCCGATCTGATAAAAATACACATCGCAGGACTCCGCCACGGAATCCATCAGGTCTACCCAGCCATGCCCGGTTCGCTTCCAGTCCCGGTAGCGTCGACCGCTTTCCTTGAGCTGGAAATAACCCGGGTCCCAGATGGTTCGCTCGCGGGTGGTTACGCCACTGTCCAGGGCAGCCACGGCCATCATGGGTTTGATGGTGGAGCCGGGAGGATACTGGCCACGCAGGGCCCGGTTGAACAGGGGCTTGTCGATGCTTTCACTCAGATCCCGGTAGTCTTTAACACTGATACCGGTCACAAACTTGTTGGCATCGAAGCCGGGCACGCTGGCCAGGGCCAGGATGCCGCCGGTGGCGGGCTCGATCGCAATGATGGCGCCGCGCCGGCCTTCCAGCAATTCGTGGGCCTTGCGTTGCAGGCGCAGATCCAGGTGCAACTGCAGGTCTTCTCCGGGCACCGGGTTTTCCCGTTCCAGCACCCGGAGTATCCGCCCCCGGGCATTGGTTTCTACGTGCTGGTACCCCACCTTCCCGTGCAACACTTTTTCGTAGAATCGCTCCACACCGGATTTGCCGATGTAGTTGGTGCCGGCGTAATTCACCGGATCAATGCGCTGCAGTTCATTCCGGTTGATACGGCCGACATAGCCCAGGGCATGGGCGGTCAACTCACTGTGCGGGTAATAGCGAACCAGTTCGGCCTTGACCTCGACACCGGGAAACCGGTGCCGGTGTACCGCCATCCGGGCGATTTCCTCTTCGTTCAGGTCGTAACTCAGGGGAATTTCCTGGAACGGGCGGCGCGGTTCATTCAGCCGGCGCTGGAAGCGTTCAATGTCTTCATCGGAAATACTCAGGATTTCCGTCAGCCGGGCCAGGGTTTCATCCATGCTGCCAATCCGCTCGGGCACCAGGGTGAGGCTGAACACCGGCCGGTTTTCCGCCAGCAGCAGGTTATTGCGGTCGTAAACCAGCCCTCTGGGGGGCGGGACCGACTGCACCTGCACCCGGTTTTTGTCAGACAGCGTGGTATAGATTTCATGCTCGACGATCTGTAACTGGTACATCCGCGCCAGCAAACCACCCAGCGCAAGCATAACCAGCACCAGCATAACCAGTGCCCGGCGCTGGAACAGTCGGCGCTCTGCTACGGTGTCCTTGAATTCGCCCCAGGCCATTGGCAGCCCTATGCCCGGTGGTAGGGGTGGTTACGGGTGATGGACCAGGCCCGGTACAGTTGTTCGGCCAGGACGATACGCACCAGCGGGTGCGGCAGGGTAAGGGGGGAAAGTGACCATTGCTGGTCGGCACGGTTGCGACAGGCATCGGCCAGGCCATCGGGGCCGCCCACCAGAAAGCAGACATCCTGGCCATCCTGCTGCCAGTTTTCCAGCTGGCTTGCCAGTTTCTCGGTGGACCAGGGCCGGCCACCCACTTCCAGCGCAATCACGCGGTCACGCTGACCCACTGCCGACAAGATGGCGTCGCTTTCACGCTGCATCAACCGGGGAATATCCGGATTCTTGCCGCGATGGGCCATGGGGATTTCAGTCAGTTCGAGGGGCAACTCCGGAGGCATCCGGCGGGCGTAGTCGTTGTACCCCGCACTGACCCAGTCGGGCATTTTCTGCCCGACACAGATCAGACGCAGGCGCATGGTTACTCGCTGCCCGCTGCACCAAGGTCCGGAGCATCACGCCAGAAGCGCTCCAGATCGTAGAATTCGCGGGTAGCAGGCATCATCACGTGAACCACCACATCGCCCAGATCTACCAGAATCCAGTCACTACCGGCGCCGCCTTCAACATTGTTGGCGCGCACACCCTGTTCCTTGGCTTCGACAACCACGGAATCGGCAAGGGATTTGATGTGACGGTTGGAAGTACCCGATGCGAGAACCATAAAGTCGGTCACGCTGGTGCGATCACGGACATCAATCACGCTGATATCCTGTGCCTTGACCTCTTCAAGAGCGTTTACGACCAGATCTTTCAGTTGTTCTGCCTGCATAATTACCCTGTTTTCCGGGCTCTGGCCGGAGTGGCCACCCGATAAGTGATATTCAGCCGCGATTGTAGCATCAAAGCCAGCTGTGGATAACTCCTAAAAACCGTTGGCGCTGCCGGAACCATAAAGGCCCAGTGCCTGCACTCTCTGCCACACGGCATCGGGCATCAGGTATCTGGGCGAACGGCCGGCTGCAATGCGCTCCCGAATGCCGGTTGCCGAGATGTCCAGCAGCGGCGGATCCAGCTCCAGTACCCGGCCAGCGGGGCTCTCCCGCAAACTGGCCGCACCGGCAGCGCGCCGGCCTGCAAGCAAGTGTGCCGCACCACTGTTTTCAGGCAGCTCAGCCCCGGGCCGGCGGACCACCACAATGTGCGCCAGTTCAGGAATCTGCTGCCAGTCCTGCCAGCGGTCAAAACCGGCAAAGGAATCAGTACCCACGACCATCACCAGGGGCGTCTCCGCACCCAGTTCCTGCCGGAGCTGGCGCAAAGTGTCTGCGGTGTAGGAGGCACCGGCCCGCTGAAGTTCACGGTCATCCACCCGCAGGCGTTCTTCGCCGGCGATGGCCAGGCGGATCAGCTCGAGCCGCTGGGCAGAGGTCGCTCCCGTGTCGCCCCGATGGGGAGGAATATGACAGGGCACCAGGTGAACCCGATCCACCGCCAGGGCGTCGGATACCTCCAGCGCCAGCCGGAGGTGTCCGTGATGGATGGGGTCAAAGGTGCCACCGTAGATTACATGCATGGCATCAGGCCCGGATGTGGCCGTCGCCGAATACCACATATTTCTGGGAAGTCAGGCCTTCCAGGCCAACCGGGCCACGGGCGTGGATCTTGTCGGTGGAAATGCCGATTTCAGCCCCCAGGCCATATTCGAAACCGTCCGCAAAGCGGGTGGAGGCGTTGACCATCACCGAACTGGAATCCACCTCGGTCAGGAACCGGCGGGCCCGGGTGTAGTTCTCGGTGATGATGCTGTCGGTATGCTGGGAGCTGTACCGGTTGATGTGCTCGATGGCGCCATCCAGGCCGTCGACCACACGCACCGCGAGAATCGGCGCCAGGTACTCTTCGTGCCAGTCGTCCTCGGTGGCGGCACTGATGCCTTCAAGAATCGCACAGGTACGCTCACAACCCCGCAACTCCACACCCTTTGCGGCAAATTCGGCCGCCAGCAGGGGCAGCATATCGTCTGCCACTTCCTGGTCCACCAACAGGGTTTCCATGGTGTTGCAGGTGCCGTAACGGTGGGTCTTGGCGTTAACCGCGACCTTCAAGGCCTTTTCAGGATCAGCATGGCTGTCGATATAAACATGGCACACGCCGTCCAGGTGCTTGATCACCGGCACCCGCGCATCGCGGCTGATGCGCTCGATCAGGCCCTTGCCACCCCGGGGCACAATCACATCCACGTACTGGGGCATGGTGATCAGCTCGCCCACCGCGGCGCGGTCGGTGGTTTTCACCACCTGCACTGCGGTTTCCGGCAGCCCGGCGGCCGCCAGGCCGGTGGCCAGGCATTCGGCGATCGCCTGGTTGGAATGGATGGCCTCGGAGCCACCGCGCAGAATGGTGGCATTGCCGGACTTCAGGCAAAGGCTGGCCGCCTCGACCGTCACATTCGGCCGGGATTCGTAGATGATGCCGATAACGCCCAGCGGAACGCGCATCTTGCCCACCTGGATACCGGAGGGGCGATAGGTCATATCGGTGATTTCGCCCACCGGGTCCGGCAGGGTTGCTACCTGGCGCAGGCCTTCAATCATGGTGTCGATACGGGCCGGCGTCAGCTCAAGGCGGTCCAGCATGGCCTCGTCCAGGCCATTGGCCCGGCCGTTTTCCAGGTCTTTCCGGTTAGCCTCTGCCAGTGCCTGGCGCGCCGCATCCAGTGCTTCCGCTGTTGCCAGCAGGGCCTGGTTGCGCACGGCGGTTGCCGAACGGGCGACTTCTCTTGAGGCGACCCTGGCCTGTTGGCCAAGCTCCGCCATATAGGCTGCAACATCCATCGATATACCTTTTATTCTGCTAGCTGATTCCAAAACCGGGCAGTTACTTTACCTTTCCCGTTTCAAGTCCGCACCCCAAACGACTATTATACCGCTGCACTGCTTTCAATATTCAATGGATGTGCCAGCGAAGGACAGAGGTTCCATGCCCCAGTCGGCCGAAAAATTCCTGCCCAGCACCCTCACCAAAGCCGGTTGTGCCGCCCTGGCGCTAACCAGCGCCCTGAGCGTGCTGCTTGGCGAACCCCTTGCGGCGGCTTCTGCGGCGGCTGCGGCCGGGTTGTGCCTGGCAGGCAGCCCCCTGAACAATCAACAGGGCAAACTGCCATGGCCACAACTGAGGTATTTTTTCCTCGGCGCCCTGGCCCTGGCGCTTGTTGCCGCCCTGTGGCTGGGGCCGTGGTCGCTAAGCCACTGGCTCTATGCCCTGCCGCTGGCCACCTTCGCCCTGCTCCCGGTTTACCTCGCGGCACCGGTGACCCTAGTTCTGCTGGTCCTCGTACTGTCCAGCGCCCAATGGCTGGTCAACCTGCCAGACCGGCACCAGATGGTCAGCGCGTTTGTACTGACCACGCTGTTGGCCGGCATCCTGGTGTTCCTGCGGGAATACAAGTCCCGCCAGCTGGCACCACTGCGCCGCACCGACGAGCTCACCCAGGCCGCCAGCCGGGAGTACCTGTCGGCGGACCTGCACAAGGAAATCCAGCGCAGCGAACGGGAGGGCACCAACCTGTCGGTGATGATGATCGGCCTCGACACCCATCTGAGTGACAGCGACCCGGACGAAGACATCCGCGCCATCCTGCCCAGAATCGGCCGTTACCTGCATTCCCAGTTACGGGACTTCGATACCTATTACCGGGTGGCTGACCTGCAATTCCTGGCGATTCTGCCGGGCGCCAATACCGCCGAAACCGCAAAGACGGCAGACCTCATCCGCCAGGGACTTGATAAATTGATGGAGTCTCACGGCCTGAAACTCACCATCAGCACCGGCGTCGCCGGCCTGAACATTGGCGATGATGCCGACAGCCTGCAGCAAAGCGTGGCCAATGCCCTGCGCCGGGCCCAGCAACAGGGTGGCAATCGCACCCAGACCTTCAGCAACCCGCTGCCGTCGGACCTTCCGGGCAAACAGGATCCGGAGGCCAGCGCTCAATGACCGAAACCCGCCTGCGCACCTGGAGCCACAGCGCCGCCTACAGCCTGACGGCCCTGGTTATTTCTGTCCTGGCGCTGCAGAACCTGCGCTACGGCTTCTACCAGCTGTTTTACCTGGCCCTGGCAATGACCGCCCTGCTGCTGGCAGGGCTGGTGTATACCTACTTCTGCCGTCGCCACCAGCTTTCGGCGCCGGGCCACCTGATCATCCTGGCCGGCCTGAACAGTGGCCTGGTGGCGGCCGTTCTGACCATGAACGCGCCCGGTATCAGCCACTGGGCCATGCCCCTGCTGGTGCTTAACCTGCTGATCCTGCCCCTTCGGCAGGGTCTGGCGCTGTGCGCCCTGTTGCTGCTACCGGTGATTGCCGTGACCTGGCTCGACAACCCTGTTACCGATGCCGTCATCACCAGTGCGGGGCTGCTGTTACTGGCCTCCGTCACCGCGCTATATGTCTGGCACTACGACCACATGACCCAGTCCGCCCAGGACCTGGCCATTACCGATCCGATCACCGGCGCCCACAATGCCCGTTTCCTGGATGAAACCCTGCAGAAGGAAATCAGCCGGGCCATTGCCACCGGCCACCCGCTGTCGGTCATCAGCCTGAGCCTGGACTACCACGACCAGATCCGCGACCTGCACGGCAAGGGCGGTCTGAACCGCCTGCTGAGCCAGATTACCCGGCAACTGTTCGAAACCATCCGCGCCGGAGACTCCCTCTACAGCCTGCAGGATTCGGAGTTTTTCCTGATCCTGCCATTCACCCCGGAAGAGGGCCTGCGAGTGATTGCCGAACGCATCCGCCGCACCATCGCCGAACGGGACTGGCCGGAAACCGGCAAGGTGTCCGTAAGCCTTGGCTGTACTACACGGGGCAATGGCGATACCAGCACCGAGCTGCTTCGCCAGCGGGCAACCAGTGCCATGCTGGAAGCCAGGAAACACGGGGCTGATTCCGCCTGGTTCACCCCGGGAGAGCCGGTCCGGGCATGACCGGGAGCTGGTTCGCTGAGCTGACCACCTGGGTAGCTGGCAACCCGGGCTGGCTGGTGTTCGCCCTGTTTGCCACGGCGCTGATTGAATCCCTGGCTATCGCCGGCATCATCGTGCCTGGCGTGGCTATGTTGTTTGCCTTTGCCGCCCTGGCCGGAAAAACCGGCATTCCCCTGTCCGAAGCCCTGATCTGGGCCGGCCTGGGCGCCGTTGCCGGCGATGTCCTGAGCTTCTCCATCGGCCGGCTACTCAAAGGACGACTCGACGCCGTGTGGCCTTTGAGCCGTTACCCCGGCCTGATTGCCAAGGGAGAAACCTTCTTCCGGGCCCATGGCGGCAAGAGCGTCATCATCGGGCGATTCGTGGGCCCGATACGCCCTATCATTCCCATGGTGGCAGGCGCACTGCACATGCCCTGGCGCACCTTCATTACCTTTAACCTGCTGTCAGCCGTGGGGTGGGCACTGGTGTATATCCTGCCCGGGTTCACCGTAGGCACGGCACTGGCCAGCGAAATCAAGCCGCCACCTCACTTCTACCTGGTGCTCGGAGTCAGCTTTGGGGTACTGCTGGTGGTTTACCTGATCCTGCTGCAAATGCGACTGGGCCTGGGAGAAGGCAGCCGCCCGTACCGGTGGCTGGAAACCACCATGGCCCGCTACGATGCAACCCACCGGTTCTGGCGGCTGTACACCAGCGAGCGGCCGGCCCGCCGTGGCGAATTCCCGCTGCCGTCCCTGATGATGTCCGTTACAGCCCTGGCGCTGTTCCTGATCCTGGCTCAGGTGGTGACGGTCAGCAGCAAACTGTATGAACTGAACCAACAGGTGCTGGCCTGGTTTGCCCTGCTGCGCCAGCCGCTGCTGGATTTGCCGATGGTTGCCTTTACCCTGGCCGGAGACCCACCGGTACTGATTGTCGCCGCCGTGCTCGGGTTTCTGGTGCTGGTATTTCGCGGCTACTATGCCGCCGCTATCCACGTTGCAGCCGCCGCCATCCTGGCCAGCGGGAGCATCTGGTTACTGAAAGCCGGCTTCGGCATACCACGGCCCGATACAGTGATGCTCCCGCCATCTTCAGGGGCCTTTCCCAGCGGCCACACTGCCGGGGCCACGGTGCTGGTAACCCTGTGCGCCAGCTTCATTGCGGCGGAAAGCCGGCAACGGCAACGCTGGCAAAGCTACGTGCTGCTGTCACTGCCATTGCTGCCGGTAGCCCTGAGCCGGCTGTATCTGGGGGTGCACTGGTTTACCGATGTTCTGGGAGGGTTGTTCCTGGGGCTGGCCATTACCGGGGTTATCCGCGCCAGCTACAGCCGATATGATCGCGTGCCCCTGAGCCCGGATCCGTTCACCTGGGCAGCGCTGGGCCTGTGGTTGGCATTCACCGCCGTTTACATGGCCAGCCATTGGGACGGTGCCGTTCTGGCCTACTCGCCGCAGCCTGTGACGCCCTGACCGGTTTCAGGAGCCTTGTTCAAGGATGTCCAGCAGGGCTTGCAACCGGTCCAGGCGTTCGACCGGATCCTGGCACTCCGCCAGCTGCTGCTTCTCGGACTTGTCCAGGGGCAACAGCTCGGTAAGCCGCCAGCCCACCTCACGGGCATCCTCAAAATCGACATCCATGCCCAGATCCTTCACCACCGGATGCCGGAACAGGGCCTGCAGAACCGCCGGCAATTCATAGTGCCGGTCCGGAATATCAACCTGCTGCTCCGGCTCCAACGGCTCGGCGTCCCCCATGTGCAAACCGTCTTCCTGCTGCCAGTTGCGGACTACCCGCACCTTGGTGTCGCCTTCAACGGTGATACCCAGCAAGCCGTTCTCCAGCTGCTGAAAGTCGATAATCCGCACATAGGTGCCCTGATCGTGGAACAGGGCCTTGCGGCCAACCTCGTCGCCATCCTGTAAAAGCACTACCACAAAGCCCTGCTGCTCTTTCAGGCAGCGGGTCAGCATATCTATGTAGCGGGGCTCGAACAGCTGCAGGGGAATACGCCCCTTGGGCAGGATAATGGAATTGAGCGGAAACAGCGGCACGCTGGAAAGTGAGTCAGTCACTGTGGGAATGGCTCTTGGTTGATTTTATGGAATTCAGCCTGCGGGCTGAAGGTTTATTGTAAACACCGATCCGGAAAACAGCCATGCGAGGGGCACGGAATCTGTTATCCTCTCGGTTTCGCTTAGTCCGTTCAAA
Source organism: Marinobacter sp. bablab_jr003 (assembly GCF_016464245.1). Taxonomy (NCBI): domain Bacteria; kingdom Pseudomonadati; phylum Pseudomonadota; class Gammaproteobacteria; order Pseudomonadales; family Marinobacteraceae; genus Marinobacter; species Marinobacter sp. bablab_jr003. The sequence goes on along the minus strand of NZ_JADARC010000037.1, from coordinate 2,056 downwards.
ATTAAGGGAGAGAGCAGCACGCCATGCCCCAGTATCGTTCCCACACCTCAACCGCCGGCCGCAACATGGCTGGAGCCCGTGCGCTCTGGCGCGCCACCGGTATGAAAAATGACGATTTCGGCAAACCGATTATCGCCGTTGCCAACTCGTTCACCCAGTTTGTGCCCGGCCACGTGCACCTGAAAGACCTGGGCCAGCTGGTCTGTCGCGAAATCGAAGCCGCCGGTGGTGTGGCGAAGGAATTCAACACCATCGCCGTGGACGACGGTATCGCCATGGGCCACGACGGCATGCTGTATTCCCTGCCCTCCCGGGAGATCATTGCCGACTCCGTAGAGTACATGGCCAACGCCCACTGCGCGGACGCCCTGGTGTGCATTTCCAACTGCGACAAGATCACCCCGGGCATGCTGATGGCCGCCCTGCGCCTGAACATTCCGACAATCTTTGTTTCCGGTGGCCCCATGGAAGCCGGTAAAACCAAGTTGTCCGAGAACAAGCTGGACCTGGTAGATGCCATGGTGATCGCGGCTGATCCGACCGCCACCGACGAGATGGTGGAAGAATACGAACGCAGCGCATGCCCCACCTGTGGCTCCTGCTCCGGCATGTTCACCGCCAACTCCATGAACTGCCTGACCGAAGCCATTGGCCTGGCACTGCCTGGCAACGGTTCGCTGCTGGCTACCCACGCCGACCGCGAACAACTGTTCCTGAAGGCTGGCCGTCAGATTGTCGAAAACGCGAAGCGTTACTACGAGCATAACGATGCCAGCGTGCTGCCCCGCAGCATTGCGTCACTGGAAGCCTTCCAGAACGCCATGACCATGGACATTGCCATGGGCGGCTCCACCAACACCATCCTGCACCTGCTGGCAGCAGCCCAGGAAGGCCAGGTGGACTTCACCCTGGCCGATATCGACCGGTTGTCCCGGAAGGTACCGCAGCTGTGCAAGGTGGCCCCGAACTCGCCCCTGTACCACATGGAAGATGTGCACCGCGCCGGCGGCATCATGGGCATTCTGGGTGAACTGGAGCGCGGCGGCCTGATTAACACCGACCTGCCCACCGTACACAGCAAGACCATGAAAGAAGCCCTGGAAGTGTGGGACATCATGCGCTCCCCCACCGCTGAAGTGGTGGAATTCTATAAGGCCGGCCCGGCCGGCATTCCCACCCAGACCGCATTCAGCCAGAGCACCCGCTGGCCGAGCCTGGACGGTGACCGTGAGAACGGCTGTATCCGTTCCGTCGAAAACGCCTACTCGTCCGAAGGCGGCCTGGCCGTACTGTTCGGCAACATCGCGGTCGACGGCTGCGTGGTAAAAACCGCCGGTGTAGATGAAAGCATCTTCGTATTCGAAGGCAAGGCCAAGGTCTTCGAGAGCCAGGATACGGCCGTGGCCGGTATCCTGAATGACGAAGTGAAGGCAGGCGACGTGGTCATCATTCGCTACGAAGGCCCGAAAGGTGGCCCCGGCATGCAGGAAATGCTCTACCCCACCAGTTACCTGAAATCCAAGGGACTGGGCAAGGAATGCGCCCTGCTGACTGACGGCCGCTTCTCTGGCGGTACTTCAGGCCTGTCCATCGGCCATGCGTCTCCGGAAGCGGCTGCCGGCGGCGCTATCGGCCTGATCGAGGAAGGCGACACCATCCTGATCGACATCCCGAACCGCAGCATCAATGTGCAGGTCAGCAACGACGAGCTGCAGAAGCGCCGCGAAGCGCGGGATGCCAAGGGCTGGAAACCGGAAAACTCCCGTCCCCGAAAGGTGTCGGCGGCCCTGAAGGCCTACGCCCTGCTGGCCACCAGCGCAGATAAAGGCGCGGTCCGGGACCTGTCCAAGCTGGACTGATCCCAACAGGCCTTAAACAAAAAGCCCGCAAGCTGCCAGGCCTGCGGGCTTTTTTATGGTTCATCGCGGGTTAGCGTGAAAAAGTAGGAGACGGCGGTAAAACCGGTTAGTTTTGAGTTCGCCAAAACAACAAACCTGACCGACTCACCGCCGTCCCTATGAATGCTAATCCTCTTGCCCTGTTCTGGGAAGGATTC